>JAAYGJ010000090.1 GCA_012727745.1 Clostridia bacterium
AATATTGGTCAGGACCTGGGCGATAGTTTCGGCATCCAGTGTAACCACTCTAATACCCAGTTCTTCGAGCTGGGTAACAAAGTCGGCCTGAATACCGGCGGCGATAAAGACTACATCCGGCTCGCTGGCCACCAGCAATTCCATGTTGATATTATTAAAACTGCCTACTTTTGGCTTGTCCAGGGCGGCCGGGGGATAATCACAGTAGTCGGTAACCCCGATTATCCTGTCTTCCACGCCGATAGCAAACAGGATTTCGGTAATGGCCGGGGACAGGGAAACGATTCTGGCGGGTTCGGCTTCAATAGTTATTTCCCGGCCCAGGCTGTCAACAATAGTTAGGGGGTAATTGTTGTTATTAGCCTGTGTTTGCGGCGGCGTTTCTGGGGTCGCCGTAGTAATGCTCTGGCTGCTGCCGCAAGCTGCCAGTAGCAGTACAAGCACTAACGTTAGCAATAAAGTAATTTGTTTAGGCATCAGGCAGCCACCTCCGGTAATAGCAGTGGTAGGCAAGAAACGGGAAGGGGTTGTCTTCCCTGTAATAATGACGTTGGGACGGCAGATTTAGTTCCATATTATGTCAACAAACTCCTTATCCTGAGCCCCTTTTGTTGGAGTTCTGGGTTTCCAGCTCCCGGTAAATCAGGGCATTGAGCTTATCTATCAGCAGATCAAGGAGGCTGCTGGTGGGCGATGGACCCGGTTCTGCTTGCCCCTTCCCGTAGTGATAGGACGCCAGCATGGCCCGGGCTGCAGCCGTTGCCTGGGCCGGCGGCAATAATCCCCACTGTACCTGGTCTTGCAGGTGGATGACTGCTGCAGCCTGGGCTACCAGTTCGGGCCGGGAGCTTAAAGCTGTCAGAAGCTCGCAATACTCCTCGTAATTTTGCAGCTGAGGGTAGAATTGGACAGCCCTCTGCCAGCAATATTCCGGCCCGAGCTTAAATCGCTTCATCTGTGCCAGGATATTCATTTGTCTGGCTGGTGTCAGACCTGTTTCCCGGGCCAGGGCTTTTTTTACTGCGGTTTTTACGGTACAGCCGATTAATTCGCCCAGCTTGGAGTGCTGGCCGGCGTCGGTCAGCACCAGACTGGAGGCGGGGTCGGCCACCACAATAATCCCATCGGTGCCGGAGCCGGTAGCCAGCCCGCTGGAATACTGGCTGGGGGCCAGCAGTTCCTGGAGGGCGGCGCATTTGGCTTCAGTAGCAGTGATAATGCTTTTCAACCTGGTTTCGGGCGGCAGGTTAGCATTGACCGCCAGCAGGATGTTGATGGTCCCGCCCAGAGGCTGGAAACAGCCCGCCTCTTCGTAATAGGCTGCCGGGTCTGCGGCCCTGCCGCCGTTGATATCGATTCCTGCTGTAACCACAGCCTGCACTTCCAGCTGCCGGAAAGTCAATGTTTCCCAGGCGGCATTTTCCATTTGGGCTGCAGTTAACAAGCCGGAGCAGTTTTCCGGCTTAAGCCCGAGGCCAAGAGCGACGAGACGGAGGTATTCCGGTACGCTGCCACCGGGCAGGTCCTCGCTTTTGCTAACTTGAGGTACCGTATGGTTAAAAACAGCTTCGATGTTTTCCCGGACCCCGCCGTTCAGTGCCGAGGTTGTGGCGATACTGCGCCTGGTGGGGAATTTTATTAACAGCGTTGTCTGGTCCCGCCAGACTGTCTGGCCGCTGTCGGTGCGGTAGATGAGTTTCACTTTACCCCTGCCTTTGATTAGAATTTTTTTGTGCCAGCCGGGCCAGCACCGGGAAGATCCCCTGTGGCTTGGGAACGGCCAGGGCATCTTGTC
>JAAYGJ010000091.1 GCA_012727745.1 Clostridia bacterium
CTTTTATCGCCGGGTCTTATAGTGTAGGAGAAAGTACCGGGCGGACACACACCAGGCTGCATGCCGGGGATACAGATTACCTGGCCGATTTGGAGGTTATTGCAATCCAGGCCGGGGTTAGCAGCGATGATTGCCTGTACGGTAGTATTAAAGCGTTGTGCTAAAGCGAAGCAGGTATCGCCAGCCCTGATGGTATAGGAGAAAGTTCCGGGCGGGCAGACACCGGGCTGCGTGCCGGGGATACAGATGACCTGGCCGATCTGGAGGTTATCACAGTTAATACCTGGATTGGCGGCAATAATAGCTTCTACAGTAGTGTTGAAGCGCTGCGCTAAAGCCCAACAGGTATCGCCGGCCCTGATGGTGTAAGGGAAAGTGCCACTGGGACACATACCTGGGAATTGTCGATTCATATAACACCTCTCCCTAAGTAAGATTGGTTTACTATAGCATATGAGAATAACTAAAAAAGGGTAATCAACGGGCAAGATTTTCTGTTTTGCAATTTTAGCCTGGCAGGAATAATTATTTTACGGTGGAATTAATAATTATACTGAATTTACTAAACGATAGTGGCAATTATTTGCCGCTAAGGGGGGAGAGAGATGTTTATATGGCAACTGCCGCAAAGGCACCAGCATTCGCAAACAAAAAGGGCACTGATATATCACGGCCAGCAGATCAGTTACGGTGAGTTGGTGAACTGGATTGAGGCTTATGCCAACATGTTTCAAGCTGCAGGTTTGCAACCTGGCGAAAGGGTCGCTATTTGTGCTCCCAACTGTCCGGAGTTTATTTACAGCTATCTGGGGGCAGTCCAGGCCGGAGCCATTACCGTCCCGCTTAATTTGCTGTTAACAAGGGAAGAAATAGCTTACATAATAGGTGATGCCGGTTGTAATACTCTGGTGATTCATCCGGCTATACTGGAACGTTTAAAAATTGAACCTGCACAGGCTGCTGCCCTGGGTTTAAAGAACATTGTGGTACTGGACGAAGCAACTGCGGTCAGGGCTAAAGCTGCTCCACCGGCAACAAAGGTAACTCAGAGTCCTGATGATATTTGTACCCTGCTGTATACTTCCGGGACTACTGGTAAACCTAAAGGAGCTATGATAAGCCATAACAATTTCCTGGCTAATGTGCGGGCTATGGATGAGATTTCTGACCTGGGTCCTGAAGACAATTTTCTTTGTGTATTGCCCATGTTTCATAGCTTTGCTTGGTCTACCAGCGTTTTGTTACCTCTGTACCTGGGCAGCGCAATTACCATAAAAGAAAGTTTTCAACCTAAAGATACTCTCAGGACCCTGACTGAAGAAGATATAACCGTCTTTTGCGGAGTACCTTCCATGTATGCAGTGCTAATGCGCCTGGCGGATAAGGGTCAGTTTAAAGCTTTGCGACTGGCTATTTCCGGCGGGGCACCTCTGGCTGCTGAGATTCAGCGCGGTTTCGAAGCCAAGTATAATTTCCCTCTGGTTGAGGGTTACGGCCTTTCGGAAGCTTCACCGGTAGTTTGCTTAAACCCGCTAGAACCTGACGCTGTACGTAAACCTGGCTCTATTGGCCTGCCGTTGCCTGGAGTGGCAGTAAAAATAGTTGATGATAATAATCAGGAGCTGCCGGTAGGCGAAATAGGTGAACTGGTGGTACGGGGCGCCAATGTCATGAGCGGCTATTATAACAAGCCGGAAGAAACAGCAGCAGCTCTGCAGGGCGGCTGGCTGCATACCGGCGACCTGGCCCGGCAGGATGAAGACGGTTATTTTTATATTGTCGACCGCAAGAAAGATATAATAATTTTAGGCGGTTTCAATGTCTATCCCCGGGAAGTGGAAGAAGTATTGCTGACTCACCCGGCCGTGCTGGATGCGGCAGTGGTCGGTGTCGGCGACCCGCTGAAAGGTGAGACAGTTAAGGCCTTTGTGGTACTAAAAGAAGGTGCGACTTGTGACCGCAAAAAGTTGCAGGAGTTTTTAAAAGAGCACCTGGCTGTTTATAAAATTCCCCGGCTGTACGAGTTTGTGTCCGAGTTACCCAAAAGCCCGACAGGTAAGGTGCTGAAAAAATTGCTTAAGAATAAAGAGTAAGGAAGAACAGCCACCGGGCCTTCTGAGCCAGGCCGGTGGCTGTTTATAGTTCTGGCAGAGGGCAGCAGACTGATACTCTTTAAACGAGATCGTTTGCTTATAAGGTATAATATGCCGGGAATACTATGGAGAGCAAAGGAGTTATCCTGTGTGAAGTGTTTTCACCTCTCACCTCTCATATGGTTCGGGCAAGTATAATGGCGAGAAGTGCCTTAAGGGAACCTGCCTTGTCCTGAGAACCATGTTAATGATAGAATTTTTTTCACAGGAGGGAATAAGGGATGGGTGCCGATAATGCTCCGCTCAGTTTTCGTTGCAGCCGCTGTGGCAATACTTTTCGCGTTGAAACGGGCGTTGACAATATTTGTCCGGTCTGTGGTTTTAAATGCGCTCCTGATAAGTGCAGGCAGATGGAAAGCTCTGATCAGGGTTATTAAAAACTATACTCTATGAAACGAAGGAACCGGAGGATGATTCTAAAAAGTATTAAAGAATGGGCAGCAGAGCGAGGATGCCTTCTGGGCGTAGCCCCGGTGCGGCCTTTTGCCGGGGGCAAAGCTGCACTGGTTTGGCGGGAGGAACAGGGTTTAAGCACCCCCTTTGTCTCCGGGCGCCTGGAAGAAAGATACGAACCTCTACTGTTGTATCCGGTAGCGCGTGCGCTTGTAGTTATAGCCAGACCTAACCCGCAGCCGCTCCAGCCCCCTGGTCCGGGGGAGGGCCTTATAGCCAACTACGCCCGGGGCCGGGACTATCATATCCAATTAAGGTCTCTTCTCCAGGGAGTGGCTGCAAAGCTAGAAGATGCTGGGGCTAAACTAACAGCTATTCAGGTTGATAACGGGCCTTTGCTGGAAAGAGAGGCTGCCTACTACGCCGGTCTCGGTTATTACGGTGCTAACTGTAATTTGATTGTGCCGGGTTATGGCTCTGACGTAGCCCTTGCTGTGCTGGTTACTGACCTGGAGCTGGAGCCTGGTGAACCCATTGCAACGGCGGCTTGCAATAACTGCGGTAAATGTATGGCGGCCTGTCCCACTGCAGCGATAACCTCTCCCGGCCGCCTGGATCCACAGCGCTGTCTCTCCTACCTGACCCAAACCCGGGGGGTTATTCCAGTAGGGCTGCGCCTTTTGCTGGGACAGCGCATCTGGGGATGCGACGTTTGCCAGGAGGTTTGCCCGGCTAATCGTTACGAACGGTTAAGCAGAGGTGCAAGCAGGATTAAAACAAGGGCAGATTCAATTTTTATACCGAACCTGGCTACTATTATAAGCTTAACCAACAGGGAGTATAAACAGGTCTTTGGCGGTACAGCCTTGGCATGGCGAGGGAAGACCAGCCTGCAGCGTAATGCTGTTATTGCTCTGGGTAACCGGGGAGAAGTTGATGCTTTGCCTTCGTTAGAACAGGCCATTGCAGCTCCGGCGGCAGTGGTGCGGGGTCATGCTGCCTGGGCTCTGGGGCGATTGGGCTCACAGGGCCGCCTTGTTTTGGAGAGGGCTTGGAAAAGAGAAACAGACCCTTATGTATTGCATGAAATAACAAGGGCTCTGGACGATAAAAAAGCGTGCGAATAGGTAATCCGCACGTCTTTTTTGTTTAAGGTACTTATGTGTTTTTGTTATGGTTTTACTTAAGTATCTTAAAAGCCTCAGGTTCTGTTACGAAAGCTTCATAGAGGGATTTGTTTTTGACGCTGGCTATTGGCTGACTTAGGCTGGGAGCAGCTAGTAGTTTCAGGGCCACCGAATTTTGGTAGTTCTTATTTTTCACGAAGTTTCTTTTGCCGTCTTCACCTTCGAGATAGTAATAAGCAGCGCCGTGTTTATCCCTGAATGGAGCGTAGAGGGACGAAAAATTACTTTCGACAAGATTCGCCATTACCAGTGGGGTGCTGCCAGGGTTAATTGTAACGTGGCCATAGGACGGGGGGATAAAAACCTTATCGCCTTTTTTGGCTTCAATGGCCATAATTTCTTCCACTTCACCGCTGCGGCTGTTTTTTTGCAGTAAATAAATGGCTTCGCCGTCAATGACCTCATAATATTCAGGATAAGTTTCCGAAGAGTGGGGCTTTAGGGGGTGAAAGTGGCCCACAGTTTTAATATACTCGCCACCAATGGTACCCGCTAAGATTACCGTAAGATCATAGCGGATTTCATGCTGTTCGAAGAGCTGTTGGTCTTTTTGCAGGCATACACCTCGATACATGTAGTAAAGAGGTTGGTCACTGGTAGCAATATCGGCATAAAGAACAGGTAGAGCGTCGCTCAAACGCCTTATGTCCGGTTCTGGTGCTGATACCTCATCAGCAAAAGTCAACAATCCGCCAGGCTGGAGATTAAAATGTTTGCCTAAAATCATGGCGGTTGACCTCCTCGGATTATTTTCTTTACCATTATAACCTAAACATACTGAAAAACAACCCTGCTGCACTTTCAATCCATAGCATGAGCTTTCTGTTCCCCGTACATTTCCCTGAAAATGCGGGTTATAATTCGCTTTTCTTCATCGTCAAAAAGGCGAGTGACAGAAAATTCCACTACCGTGGTTAGGCGATGATCCGGCAGTTCATAGATTTCAGATTTAACTATTCTGCCATAACCAATAACGGTTTCGTTTTTAGTTACGATCAAGGCCTCCAGGCCCACAGGGTAGGTGTATTTGTGGCCATGTCGTATGAAACCGAGGATGATATTGCCACCGCTGCGTTTCCACAGGATACCGTTGTTTTCCATCTGGGGGGTGGGGTCTTCTGGCAACTCGTCTACCGGCAAACGTATTAGCCAGGTGAATTCGTATCTGTAACCCAAACCTATCACCTCGCCGATATTTTTTACCAACTGCCATAATATCATTCGGGCCTGACCGGTGATTTTCCTGCTTCTGTCAGTAGTATTCTTTTTCACAGGTGGGCTTCATATTATATAGTATTCTGGGGCTTTATTTTTGTCTTTTGCGAAGGAGGAGGGAACGGCGGTGAAAATTTTACAACGGCTGGACAGCTACCGTCAGGAGATGGAAAGGCTGAGCTGGGAAGGAACCTTTGCCCAATACCTGGAAATGGTCTGCCGTAACCCCCAATTGGCGCAGTTAGCTCATGCCCGGATTTATAATATGATTCTTGCTGCCGGAACGGAAGAAGTTAACGGTATCAAACGATATAACTTTTTTAAAGATGAGATTTTCGGCCTGGAGCTTACTTTGAAAAAGCTGGTAGAGGAGTATTTTCATTCTGCCGCCTGCCGCCTGGATGTGCGTAAGCGTATCCTGTTGCTTATGGGGCCGGTCAGTGGCGGCAAGTCAACAATAGTGAACTTGTTGAAGCGGGGGCTAGAAAAGTACAGCCGTACTGAGGCCGGGGCTCTGTATGCTATCAAGGATTGCCCCATGCACGAGGAACCATTGCATCTGATACCAAAAGAGTTGCGCTCGGAATTCCAGCAGGAATATGGCATTTATATTGAAGGTAATCTTTGTCCCATCTGCCAGCTAATGGTTGAAGAAAAATATCAGGGGCGGATAGAGGAGGTGCCGGTAAAAAGGATTATCCTTTCAGAAGAAAAACGGGTTGGCATTGGCACTTTCAGCCCCTCTGACCCCAAATCCCAGGATATTGCCGAACTAACAGGTAGCGTGGACTTTTCTACCATTGCCGAGTACGGCTCGGAATCAGACCCCCGGGCTTACCGTTTTGACGGGGAGCTAAACATAGCCAACCGGGGCATAATGGAATTTCAGGAAATGTTGAAATGTGATGAAAAGTTTTTATATAATCTTTTAAGTTTATCCCAGGAAGGTAATTTTAAAGCAGGACGCTTTGCCCTCATTTCCGCCGACGAAGTAATTATAGCCCACACTAACGAAGCTGAATATCGTTCTTTTATCAACAACCCTAAAAATGAAGCTTTGCGTTCCAGGATCCTGGTTGTTACTGTTCCCTATAACCTAAAAGTCAGCGATGAAGTCAAAATTTACCAAAAGCTAATTCGCCAGAGCGATATTGATGTACATATAGCCCCTTACGCCCTGCAGGTGGCAGCTATCTTCTCAGTTTTATCCCGTTTAAAGGAATCTAAAAAGCAGGGCATGGATATCATGAAGAAATTAAAATTATATAACGGTGAGGACGTGGATGGCTTCAATCATAAGGACATTGCCGAATTGATGCAGGAAGCTGAAGGTGAGGGCATGACCGGGGTAGATCCCCGCTATGTCATTAACCGTATCTCTAGTGCCTTGATTACCGCTGATACTCGCTGTATCAATGCCCTGGATATCCTCAGGGCTTTAAAGGAAGGCCTGGACCAGCATCCTTCTATCACCCGGGAAGAAAGGGAACGCTATATCAATTATATTGCGCTGACGCGCCAGGAGTATGACGAGCTGGCAAAAAAAGAAGTTCAACGGGCTTTTGTATATTCTTACGAAGAATCGGCCCGGGCCCTGTTTAACAACTACCTGGATAATGTGGAGGCTTATGTTAATAAGGCTAAGGTCCGCGACCCCATTACTGGGGAAGAGCTGGAACCCGATGAAAAGCTGATGCGTTCTATCGAGGAGCAAATAGGTGTTACTGACAATGCTAAAAAGGCTTTCCGGGAAGAAATCCTGATTCGCCTATCTTCTTACGCGCGCAAAGGCAAAATTTTTGACTATAATTCCCACGAGCGTCTGCGGGAAGCGATTGAAAAGAAATTGTTTGCCGATTTAAAGGATGTTGTTAAAATTACTACTTCTACCCGAACCCCTGATCCGGAACAACTAAAACGCATTAATGCGGTTATTGAACGATTGATACAGGAGTACGGGTATTGCCCGGTCTGTGCCAATGAGCTGTTAAAGTATACCGGCAGTCTTTTAAACCGTTAATCCGGGGGTCGCGGTGATGGATAAGAATTATATACTTTCTAAAGAAGACTGGTCCCTGCACCGCAAGGGGTATCTCGACCAGCAGCGTCACCAGGAAAAGGTCAGAGAGGTTATTGCCAGGAACCTGCCCCAGATTATCAGCGAAGAAAGCATTATTATGGGCAAGGATAAAAAAATTATTCGCATACCGATCCGTAGTTTGGAAGAATACCGCTTTTGCTTTAAACGTCAGGGTTTGCAGGCAGGCCAGGGTAGGGGGGGCACCAGAAAAGGAGATATCCTTGGTCGCGATTACGGCAGTGGGAGCGCTCCGGGTGCTGGCGCTGGGGACCAGCCAGGAGTTGATTACTATGAAGCAGAGGTAACCCTGGAAGAAATCGAGGAAATGCTTTTTAGCGAGCTGGAGCTCCCCAGTTTACAGGACAAAAAGAAACGATTGCTGGTCTCACCAGCTTATGAGTTCCGGGATGTTCGTTCCAAAGGGCTGCTGGGTAATCTGGACAAAAAACGTACACTGCTGGAAAACTTAAAACGTAACGCTATTAAAGGCAAGGCAACTATCGGGGGCATAATTCCTGAGGATTTACGCTATAAAACTTGGGAGGATAAATTCAAGTTTGAAACCAGCGCTGTGGTGCTGGCAATGATGGACACCTCCGGGTCGATGGGCACCCATGAAAAGTATATAGCGCGCACTTTTTTCTTTTGGATGCTGCGTTTTTTGCGCAGTAAATACCAGCGGGTTGAGGTAGTATTTATTGCTCACCATACCCGCGCCAGGGAGGTAAGCGAAAGCGAATTTTTTGTCAAGGGGGAAAGCGGGGGTACCCGCTGCTCTTCTGCTTACCGCCTGGCCCTGGAAATAATTGACCGGCGCTACCCGCCGGCTGAGTATAATGTCTATCCCTTTCATTTTTCGGATGGTGATAATCTTCCCAGCGATAATGAAGTTTGTCTGGAAGCTGTCAGGAGGCTGCTAACCAGAGTTAACCTGCTCGGTTACGGCGAGATTGTCAATCCTTACTTCCGCACCGGCACCTTGATGAGTACGCTGAAAAGAGTCAAAGATGACAAGCTGGTTACAGTTGAAATTAAGGATAGAAATGATGTTTATCAGGCCTTGCGACAATTTTTTAGCGCCAGGAGTGCCGGCAACGGTATCTAAAACAAGCGAACTTTTACCATATAACTTTTATTACGCAGCTGTACAACTCCTGTAAAAAATTCCTTGACATATATTATGGCCAAGGGTATAGTCTTTTCTAAGACAATAACAAAATATAAAGAAAATCTCTTATCCAGAGTGGTGGAGGGACTGGCCCGATGAAACCCGGCAACCGCTTCCCTAGTTCGGACGGGAAGATCAGGTGCCAATTCCAGCAGGGCAGATGCCCTGAAAGATAAGAGGGGAAAAGCAGACCCTCTTTCTTTTAAAGAGGGTTTTTTATTCCCCGGTAGTGAATGCTAAAGTTAAAATTAGAGAGGGGAAAGAAAATGAGTCAACAAAAATACCACTTTGATACGCTGGCCATTCATGCCGGCCAGCAAGCTGACCCGGCTACAGGTGCCTGCGCCGTACCTATTTACCAGACCAGTTCCTATGTGTTTAGAGACGCCGACCATGCAGCCGCTCTGTTTGACCTCAGTGAGCCTGGGAATATTTATACCCGCATCGGTAACCCCACGACTGACGTATTTGAGCGGAGAATGGCAGCTCTGGAAGGCGGAATAGGAGCATTGGCTACCGCTTCCGGCCAGGCAGCAATAGTCCTTGCTATCACTAATATTGCCACTGCTGGGGAGGAAATTGTTGCTTCGGCCAGCCTTTACGGCGGCACCTACAGCCTGTTTAATGCCAC
>JAAYGJ010000092.1 GCA_012727745.1 Clostridia bacterium
ATAGTTATGGTTATGGCCGGGTGGACGTTTACCGGGCCCTGAAAGCCCTTGCCGAGCCTAAGTCTTTACCTTCGCCCGCGCTATTGGGCTGGGAGGGAGGCCAAGTAAAAGCAGCTGACGGCGAGGAGGTGCAAGCTGTTTTAACCGTCCCGCCGGGCGCCTTTAACCTGCCGGTATATTCCGGCTCTACAAAAAGCGCCATGAGATTCCACTTAGAGCTTGTTTCTTCTCCCCCCAACTTCCCCCAAAACATTGAGCCTGCCGGCAAGGCAGTATATATCAGACCCTGGGGAGAATCCACCGTCCAAAAACCCCTGAGTTTGCAGCTCAAACTCACTCCTCCCCAGCAACAAGCTTTACCCGCCTATAAGGAGTCGGGAACAAACTCCACCGAACAAATTGCTTATCTCTACCGCTGGAGCGGTTCACGCTGGCTCAGAGTAGGGGGAGGGCTGCCGTTTTCGGCTTCAGCCTTGGAAGTAAAGAGCTATGAGCCCGGTTTGTACCGGGCCGGCTGGAGCGCAGCCCCGGCTACCGACCGCATCTCCGGGCCGGACCGGATCAGTACCGCCTTGGCCATTGCCCGGGAGGCTTTCCCCACCGGAGCGGATACCGTTGTCCTAAGCCGGGCGGACAGCTACCCCGATGCTTTAGCCGGAGTTCCTCTGGCTTATAGGCTTCAGGCTCCCATACTTTTAACCAATCCTCAAAGTCTGCCTCAAGAAGTCGAACAGCTGATTACAGAGCTGGCTCCCCGTCAGATTATTATTCTTGGCGGCAAGAGCGCTGTGGCCCCGGCCGTCGAAGAACGCTTACGGCAGCAGGCCCCTGTGACCAGATTAGCGGGAAAAAACCGCTATGAAACAGCCTCGGTAATAGCTCATACCTTAGGTGTTAAAGGGCAGGCAGTAGTGGTAAGCGGCTCCAACTTCCCGGATGCTATTACCGCTGCTTCCGCTGCCGCCCAGGCCGGCAGTCCGATTCTGCTCACCCCGCCGGGCAGTCTGGCTGTTGCCACGGCCAATACCCTAAACAGGCTTTCCGTAGTCTCAACGGAAGTTATCGGCGGGACGGGAGTGGTTAACCAGTCTGTATGGAGCAAACTTCCTGAACCCCAAAGAATATCCGGCCTTGACCGTTACGCTACTTCAGCGGCTGTGGTTAAAGCCTACCAACCCCAGGGCGATATACTCTATGTAGCCACAGGCCAAAATTTCCCCGATGCCTTAACCGGGGGAGTGCTGGCAGCTGCTAATTCTTCAGCTATCTTGCTTCTGCCTCCCCAGGGACTTACCGCTGCTCAGATTCAGGCCCTGCATCCTTTAAGGGGCAAAAAAGCGGTAGCTCTGGGCGGAAGGGGAGCGGTAAGCGACCAAGTACTGAAACAAGTGCAGGAGCTGATTAATTAATTGAGATTATTAATTAATGAAGATTAAATTTTGTTTAGCAAAAATTAACCAATATTTAATAAAGATTTAATAATTAAAACTAAGAAGCGTCCGCCTAACAGCGAACGCTTCTTTTCCTTAAAGTTTATTGCATTCTTTCTTTCAAGAGCGGGTAAAGTTCGGGAGCGCTGGTGTCAATAATCCAGTTCATGGCCCAGCCGCCGACTCCGCCCAGGTTGTACCTGTCCAAAAGATCCAGTTTGGCAGTCCAGCTTAAGCGGTCGTCAAAATAGGCTGTCCAGTTGCGGCCGGATTCATCCACGTACTTAAAAGTGGGGATGCCCACAGGATCGGTAGGAGTGGTTTCCCGGGTGATGGTGGCCCCGTATTGGTCAGCCTTCTTCAAGGCTCCTGCCAGGCCGAAGGCCTCCGATGTCCAGCCGGTTCCCTGATTATTAACTCGCCAGCTCCGGCCATAATAAGGAATGCCCATGAGGATTTTTTCAGTAGGGATTTGGGTGGAAGCATAGGCCATCACTTCTCTTACCCAATCCAAAGGTGCTATCGGGCCGGGGGCCGAGGTAGAGTAGTGTTTGTCATAGGACATAATTTGGATATAGTCCGCATAAGGGGCCAGGCCGCTGTAATCATATTCCTTATTCCAGGAAGGCTGATTAGCGCCTGTTTTAGCGGGCACAGCCAATAAAACCAATTTACCCTGGCTGTGTAGCTTGGTATAAAGATCCCGCATCAGACTTATGAGGTGGGGAGCCAGATCGTCGTCCAGCGCCTCCGCATCTACCAGGATGCCGTCAGCATTGGTTTCCCGGATGACTTTTTCCGCACTGCTGATAAAGGTAGCCCGCTTGGAACTGCTGCGCAGAACCTCGCTTCCGCCTTTGCCGGTGATCATGATAAGGGGCACCACTCGGGCGCCTTTACTTTGTCCCAGGGAGACCAAGTATTTAGGAGTTTCTGCACTGCTGAAGCGATAGGCAAAGCTCCCGTCAGGCTGAAGTTCGCCCAAGCAGTTAGGAGACAGGATCTGAATATAATCCGTAAAAGGTGAAGGTACCAGATTCAGTTGGTCCTCATAATTGGCTTTATTAGCATAGCCGGCCCAGTATTGCAGGGAGACCCGGGCGTTATATTTGCCGGTACGCACTATATTTTCCACTTTATAGTTAATAACGTTTAATCCTCCCAGAATAAAGAAAGTGCTTACCCCATCCCGCTTGTTGTTCAGGTAGGATAAAGTTTCGGATTCAAGCAGAGCATTTTCATCTTGGGGAACCAAGACAATGGGGTTGTATTCTTTGGCCGCCAGTACCGACCCGGCCAAAGCGTCAGGAAAAGCTGTCCCGGTAGCTATCACCATGTTGGAGGTATCAAAATCCAGGGCGTTTAAGATGGCCGTATTGGTGTCATACCGGTTGCTGCCGCTCAGGCGGTCTACCCGGTAGCCGGCCTCGGTAAGCTGGTCTGCTGCTGCCGGGCTGATCACACTTTCTCCCCCGATTAAGGTAACCTCAGCTACCCCCAGCTCTTGAAGAGCATTAAGGGTGGCCTCCGGCACCTTTTGGACATCGGTTAGGAGCAAGGGGATATTATTAGCGGCAGCATAAGCGGAGATACTTAAGGCATCGGGGAAGGTCTGCCCGGAAGCCAGAAAAGCCTTGGTGCTGTTTGGTACGGAGGTCGTGGCGATCTTGGCCGCCGTTTCATAACGGTTACTGCCTTCAATACGCACTGTATCCATACCGTTATTCTTAAGCGTATTTTCCACCTCGGCGGAGACAGCCGCCGTCCCTCCCAGGATGTAAACCTTATTAGCGCGCAGGCGTTTCATCTCATTGAGAACTTCGGAGCGCAAGCTGTCAGGCTCGGTGAGCAGCAGGGGCCCATTGACCTGCGGGCTGTTAGCCAGTACCGCCCCGGCTAAAGCGTCCGGGAAAGTATCACCGCGGGTCAGCACTACGTTGTAAGCTTCATCCCAGTTTTCTGCTATCTGGACAGCGGTTTCATAGCGGGTTTTTCCCGCCAAGCGCTGAATAGATTGAGCTGTCTCCTCAGCCTTAGCTGTCGGCAAAATGCTGCCCGGCCCGTAAAAAATACTGCCTGTGATTAGTGCAGCCGTTGTCAGCAAAGCCAGGGGCTTTTTTAGGAAATTTCGTAAACCATTAAACATCTTTTCTCTCCTTTCAATTTGGCTGTCTAGTATACACGTTAGTAATTATAAGACATGATTAACTTTGTTTCGACACAATTTGCTAAATTCCTGTATAAGGAAGGCAAAGAATGCTTTGTTTTCGAATGTAAATTATGGAAACGGCCAGATGAAAGATTTTCCTCGTTTTTTACGTCTATATTGGTGTTAGGAGAATTTATAGGTAGTACTTGCCAGAAATCAAGACAAATCTTTGTTTTAAAGCTCAAGAAATGGTTATTTAAGGATTGCATTTTCCCCAAAAAAATGAGAATATAATAACCACATAAAGTACTAGAAATATTTTCGGTTTTATTGTAAAATGGTTTAGCATATACTTTTTAGTAAAAAATGTAAATAAGCCAGTCTTTATTCCTACATAAAATTTTTTTCTCAAGCAGGAATATTGGCGTCTTTACAGAATAGTATTATGCAGGTATGGAAGCCTTACCATTTTGTGCTTCTTTTACCATAGGCAGTCTAAAGGGATAGCCGCCCCTGAGGAACGAGGCTCAGAGGGGGGACGCCCCCGCTTGGGTGGTGCCTTTAGATATTGCGCAATGTCTTAAGGATGATTACTGCGACACCAGCAAAGGGGGGTGAAGAAAGCGTCAGACAGTTAAGTGAAAGGTAGCGGACTCGTTAAATACTGAATACTATATGATAATAATGAGGAAGCTTGCCTAAAGACAGAATTTTACCCTTTATGAAAGAGAGGAGATTAGACTAAATGAGTAGAAGAAAATCGATAGCCATACTAGCTATCATCGCTATGGTTCTGACCCTCATGCCTGCCGCTATGTTCGGTGCTACAGCCGACAGTGACAGACTTGCAGGTGCAAACCGTATTGAAACCGCTCTTAAAATCTGTGACGCAGGTTGGGAAACTGCAGATACAGTTATTTTAGCTGCCGCAGATGAAGCTAACCTCGTTGATGCTCTTGCTGCCTGTCCCCTGGCTGCCCAGGAAAATGCACCTATACTTGTAACCTATAAAAATGCTTTGCACGCTGATGTTAAAGCTAAAATTGCTGACCTCGGTGCCAGCAAAGTTATCGTTGTAGGTGCTGCTTCTGACGATCTTGTAGCCG
>JAAYGJ010000093.1 GCA_012727745.1 Clostridia bacterium
CGGCCGCTGGTGACGAAATAAGGAAAAAAGCACCTTGACTTACACAAATTTTGTATATTTTAAGGGTGGAGACTTATGCTGGACCAGGTCCGGCAGACTTTGCGGCGTTATCAGCTGGTGCAAGAGGGCGATAGGGTGCTGGTAGGGGTTTCCGGCGGTCCCGATTCGCTGGCCCTGCTACATAGTTTAATGCGTTTGCAAGACGAGTTTGGTTATAGCCTCCATGCTGCCCATTTAAACCATTGCCTGCGCCCTGAGGCGGCTGCTGATGCTGCCTATGTCTGCCAGCTGGTAAGAGACTGGGGTTTGCCGATTACTGTGGCCAGCCGGGACGTGGAAGCTTACCGCAGCAGGCATCGTCTGTCTCTGGAAGCAGCGGCTCGCGAAGTCCGTTACAGTTTTTTAGAGGAAACGGCAACTGCAGTCAAAGCAACAAAAATCGCCGTTGGCCACCAGGCTGATGACCAGGCGGAAACAGTACTGTTAAACCTTTTGCGAGGGAGTGGTCTGACGGGGCTGAAAGCTATGGTGCCCCACTGTGGCAAGCTCATCAGACCGTTGCTTTTTGTTTCCAGGGCTAAAGTAGAGGATTATTGTAGCGAGCAGGGCATTATCAGCCGGGTGGATGCTACTAATACCGATCAGGTATACCGGCGCAATAAAATAAGACACCTGCTAATACCGTTACTGGCCCGGGAGTTTAACCCGAAAATTGTCAATACCCTCAGCCGGACAGCGGTTATCTTGCAGGAAGAAGAAGAATTGCTGGCCGGGATGGCGCAAGATGCTTTTGAGCGGCTACTTTTAAGTCAAAGCAAAGGGTGTCTGGTACTTGACCGCCAGGAATGGCTGGCGCTGGGACAGGCCCTGCAGCGCCGGGTATTGCGCCAGGCCGCTACCATGCTGGGGATAAGAATCAATTTTGAGCAGGTTGAAGAAGCCCGGAAGACGATTAGCCAGGGAGGCGCCCAGACCTGGCCCGGGGGTATACAGCTGTGTGTCCGGGAAACAGAAATAATGTGGCAGGTGCCAGCGGCAGCCAGGGTGGTGCCCGGTGAGTATTGTTATCTCCTACAGGTTCCGGGAACAACGTTGATAGCAGAAACTGGCCAGATAATCAAGGCCGAGCTGACTGTCCCTCCGCCTACGTTCCAGGGCAGCGAAGATGAAGCCTGGCTTGACTGGGACAAGTTAGAAAAGCCGCTACTGGTGCGCAACTGGCAGCCGGGTGATCGTTTCCGGCCCCTTGGAATGACCGGAAAAAAGAAGCTGCAGGATTTCTTTACCGACTTACATCTGCCCCCGGCCAGGCGCCGCCTGTTGCCCCTGGTTGTAAGCGGCAAGGAGATAGCCTGGGTTGTGGGGCTGCGCTTGGCTGAAGATTTCAAGCTTACCGTTGCCACCCGAACGGCATTACACCTGCAATTAGAAAGAGGGACTGCTACAAATTAGCTAAAATTACAATCATATTTTTCCTATGCTACAATATATAGCTATAAAAGTATAGCTATGCCAAGCATGGACGGGGAAAGAGGAGGGCAACCCGTTGAACCGTATTTTTAAGAACCTCACTATTTATATGTTAATAGTATTGCTGGCTGTTACGGCAATAAAACTATCAACCCCAACCGAAAAACCAGTCGAAGAATGGGACTTGACCCGTTTTTACCAGGCTATAGAGCAGGAACAGGTTCGAGAAGTAACCCTGACACCCCATGGGGAGATTATTAAAATAGACGGTGTTTTGAAAAATAACGCTAAATTTACCGTTAACATACCGGCTTCTACTCCTATTACCGAACGCTTGACAGATAAAGGAATTATTACCAAAACCCAACCGGCCCCCCAGGCGCCCTGGTGGATGGGGTTGGCTGGTAGCATATTGCCGATTTTGTTGTTGGTGGGGCTGGTCTTTTTTATGATGCAGCAAACCCAGGGTGGCGGCTCCCGGGTTATGCAATTCGGCAAGAGCCGGGCCAAATTACATACTGATGACAAACAAAAAATCACTTTTGCAGATGTAGCTGGTGTTGACGAAGTCAAGGAAGAATTGGAAGAAGTTGTTGAGTTTCTCAAAAACCCGCGCAAATTCAACGAACTGGGGGCCAAGATACCCAAGGGCGTTCTCCTCTATGGGCCGCCGGGTACCGGCAAAACGCTGCTGGCGCGGGCAGTGGCCGGCGAAGCCGGAGTACCATTTTTTAGCATTAGCGGTTCTGACTTTGTCGAAATGTTTGTAGGGGTAGGAGCCTCTCGGGTGCGGGATCTTTTTGAACAGGCTAAAAAGAACTCCCCCTGTATAGTTTTCATAGACGAAATTGATGCCGTTGGCCGGCAAAGGGGTGCCGGCCTTGGCGGCGGACATGATGAACGGGAGCAGACCTTAAACCAGTTACTGGTGGAAATGGATGGCTTTAGTGCTAATGAAGGTATTATTATCATTGCTGCCACAAACCGTCCTGATATTTTGGATCCTGCTCTCCTGCGTCCGGGACGTTTTGACCGCCAGATAACAGTTGATGTTCCCGATGTAAACGGCCGTAAAGAGATATTAAATGTCCACGTCAAATCTAAACCGCTGGACGATACGGTTGACCTGGACGTCTTAGCCCGTAGAAGCCCAGGTTTTACTGGTGCTGACCTGGCCAACCTGGTCAATGAAGCAGCTTTGCTAGCAGCCCGGCGGGGCAAACGTAAGATCAGTATGGAAGAAATGGAAGATTCCATTGAAAGGGTTATTGCCGGACCGGAGAAAAAATCCCGGGTTATTAGCGATTACGAAAAAAGGTTGGTGGCTTATCACGAAGCCGGCCATGCGCTGCTGGGTCATTACCTGCCCCATACCGACCCTTTGCATAAAGTGTCGATCATTCCCCGGGGTCGTGCCGGCGGTTACACCTTGTTGCTGCCTAAAGAAGATCGTCGTTACATGACCAAATCCCAGATACTCGATCAGGTAGTAATGCTTTTAGGCGGCCGGGTGGCTGAAGCTCTGGTCTTGAAAGAAGTCAGTACCGGGGCCCAAAATGATCTGGAACGGGCTACCGAACTGGTGCGAAAATTAATTACTGAATTTGGCATGTCGGAAGAACTGGGGCCTTTGACTTTTGGCCGCAAACAGGAAACAGTTTTCCTGGGGCGCGATATATCCCGGGATCGCAACTATAGTGAAGCAGTAGCTTTTGCCATTGATAAAGAGGCAAGGCGCATTATCGATGAATGTTATAACCGTGCCAAAGACATGCTCCAGGAGCATATGGACGAGTTAAATTTGATTGCCACGGCGCTGATGGAGAAAGAAACTCTAGAAGCTGAAGAGTTTACTGCCATCATTGAGGCTTATAACCGGGGTGAAAGCATTCCGGAATTCTCCCACGAGAAATCCCAGGTTAATGAAACAAATGGGAGTAAAGAGGGAAGTACCAGCCCTGACAGTGGCGTCGAAAGTACTAATGCTCCCCTAATTAAATTTACTTTTTTGCAGGGTTTGAAAGGGGTATGGTAATTGGAACGCACTTTTTGCATGATTAAGCCTGAAGGAGTGCAGCGGGGGCTGATTGGTGAGATTTTAGCCAGAATTGAGCGCAGGGGATACCGTATAGTGGCCTTAAAAATGCTGCGTTTAACTCCAGAGTTAGCGGCCAGGCATTATGCCGAGCATGAGGGCAAGCCTTTTTACCAGGACCTAATCGAGCATATCACTTCCGGGCCGGTAGTAGCTATGGTCTTAGAAGGCCCCGGGGTAATTGCCGCTTTAAGACAGATGATGGGTAAGACTAATCCCCTGGAAGCGGCACCCGGTACTATTCGTGGCGATTATGCGATAGACCTGGGACATAACATCATTCACGGCTCTGACTCCCCGGCCAGTGCAGCGCGGGAAATAGACCTTTTCTTTACTGCTGTAGAATTGGAAGGCTAAAGCGGTGTGAGCTGCCTATTCCCCTAATGCTACCAGCGCAGATAAGGCGAGGGGTTCGGGGGGTAACATCGTAGCATAAGTTGTCTCAAACGAAAATTAAAGGCGATTTCTTGCGATCGCATTGAGGCGAAACAGGGTCGCCTTTCATTTATGTTTGCAGGCTTTAAGCAGGCAAGCTATAGCTTATAATTGGGCCGGTTATTTTTGAAAGGGGATAATTGATGAAGATAAACGAGCGCCGGCAAAAAATACTTGAGATGTTAGACAAAAATATTATTTACAAGGGCGCGGAACTAGCAAATAAACTGGGGGTCAGCCGTCAGGTAATTGTACAGGATGTAGCTGTGCTACGGGCAGCAGGGTATAATATCTTGGCTACTCCTCAGGGCTACCTTCTACCTGGACCTGAAAAACGGTGCCAGCGCACATTCGCTTGCCAGCATGACCTGCCAGGCCTGCAGCGGGAACTGGAGATTATTACTGATTTTGGTGGCAAAGTAGTTGATGTAGTAGTAGAGCATCCCTTTTATGGAGAAATCAGGGGCTACCTGATGATTACCTCTCGCTTCGAGGTGCAGAGGTTTATTGCTGAGTTAAAGAAAAATGATGCCCTGCCCTTATATGTCCTTACAGGCAGGGGAGTGCATCTGCATACTGTCGAGGCGGAAAGTGAGTCTAGGCTTGACAGCATCCAGCAAGCCCTGCTGGCGGCAGGCATTTTACTGGAGTAGGTTTATGTCCGTTTCAGATCCTGAAAAAGGAAGGGGCTGATAATCAACAAAAATTTATAACATATAATTAAATATTTAACATGAATTAGCAAGGGAAAAAGGGTATAATTCATATTGTAAATATAATAAATATTGAAACTAAAGATTTTATAATTTTGGATTGGGATTATTTTTCTGGCGCGTACAGTTAGCAGGTCGGGGTCAGGAAAAATAGCAGCTATAAAAACAACGGTTTGAGTATAAAAGGGTTAATATGGGTTTAAGTAAGCCAAATTAAATTAGGTAGCTTTATAGTCAGGTAATACAACTGACGGGATTATGATAGCGGAGGTGATAAAAGCAAGACTCGCCGTCAGGTTGGTGGTTGTTAATTATACTGCCGAGAACAGCTTGGCTCTGTTATAATGGATGTCTAGCAGCTAATGGAGGTTTTTAGATACAACATTTTTGAGAGGAGTGCATCACCCTTGCTAAACGTACCCAGCGACATCGAAATAGCCCAAGCGGCAAAAATGAAACCGGCAATGGAACTAGCTAAAGAATTAGGCATTAGCGAAGCAGAAACAGAGCTTTACGGCAAATACAAAGCCAAAATATCCCTTGATGTACTGCGTCGTCACAAAGACAAGCCGGACGGCAAGCTGATACTCGTAACAGCCATCACCCCCACCCCGGCTGGAGAAGGCAAGACCACCACCAGCGTCGGCCTGGCGGACGCCCTGGCCCGGTTAGGGCACAAGAGCATAGTCTGCCTGCGGGAACCCTCCTTAGGCCCCAGCTTTGGCATCAAAGGCGGCGCTGCCGGCGGCGGCTATGCCCAGGTAGTGCCCATGGAAGACATCAACCTTCACTTTACTGGCGACATCCATGCCGTGACTTACGCCCACAACCTTTTAGCGGCCATGGTGGACAACCATCTTCAGCAAGGCAACAGCTTAAACCTCGACTCCCGCACCGTAACCTGGCGGCGGGTAATCGACCTAAACGACCGGGCCTTACGGAAAATAGTTATAGGCCTTGGTGGCAGGACGGACGGAGTGCCTCGGGAGAGCGGCTTTGACATCTCCGTAGCGTCGGAAGTAATGGCCTGTTTGTGTTTAGCCAGCGACCTGATGGATCTAAAAGAACGTTTCCGCAAAATCGTCGTCGGCTATAACAAAGAAGGCCAGCCCGTCACCGCCGGAGACCTGGAAGCTCACGGTTCCATGGCCCTGTTAATGAAAGACGCTATCAAACCCAATCTAGTCCAGACCCTAGAAAACACCCCTGCCTTCGTTCACGGCGGGCCTTTCGCCAACATTGCCCACGGCTGCAACAGCATTACCGCCACCAAAACAGCCCTAAAACTAGCCGACTACGTCGTCACCGAAGCCGGCTTCGGCGCCGACTTAGGCGCAGAAAAATTCTTTGACGTCAAATGCCGTTATGGCAATCTCAAACCTGACGCTACTGTCATCGTAGCTACCATTCGCGCCCTCAAGATGCACGGCGGTGTGCCCAAGAGCGAGCTAGGCAAAGAAGACCTGGGGGCCTTAAAGTTGGGGCTGGAAAACCTGGAGAAACATATTGAAAACGTCAATAAATATGGCGTACCGGTAGTAGTAGCCATCAACGCCTTCCCCACCGACACCAGCGCCGAGCTGAACTTGCTCTACGAACTATGCGAAAAAGCAGGGGTAGAAGTAGCCCTCTCCGAAGTGTGGGCTAAAGGCGGAGCAGGAGGCATCGAACTGGCTCAAAAAGTAATTCAGACCATAGAGAGCAAACCTTCTAACTTCCGCTACCTTTACGAATTAGAACTAAGCATTAAAGAAAAGATCGAAAAAATAGCCACCGAGATCTACGGCGCCGACGGAGTCAACTACAGCAGCGAAGCTGAGAAGGCAATTGAACGCTATGAAAATATGGGCTATGGCAAGCTGCCGGTAGTAGTAGCCAAGACCCAGTACTCCCTCTCCGATGACCTGACCAAACTGGGTCGTCCCCGGAATTTTAAGATTTCAGTGCGTGAAATAAGGTTATCGGCCGGTGCCGGTTTCATCGTACCCATCACCGGGGCTATTATGACCATGCCTGGCCTGCCCAAACAGCCGGCGGCCTGCAAGATTGATATTGATGCCAATGGCGTTATCACCGGCCTGTTCTAA
>JAAYGJ010000094.1 GCA_012727745.1 Clostridia bacterium
ATGGATGATTTTGGAACAGGTTTTTCTTCACTTGGTCAGATAGACCAGTTTGAGTTGGATAAGCTAAAAATAGATAAGATTTTCATAGATGGTTTATTAAATGTTGCTAAGAAACGAAACCTGGTAAAGTCAATTATTGCAATGGCGAGAAGCCTGAATTTAACTGTAGTGGCAGAAGGGATAGAAACAAATGAGCAATTATTATATCTAAAAGAATTTGGCTGCCATCTGGGACAGGGATGTTTATTAAGTGAGCCTTTACCGGCAGAAAAAATCGAAAGTCTACTTGCTAAGCATAAAAGTAAAAATAATGAATAACAACATTGAAAACAGCATTTTTTAGAGGACTTTAGTATTTCCGGCAGGAAGGTGGGGTGGTAATATAAGCAGATATACCAGCAGAACTAGGTTGGCGGAGTAGCAATCTTATTTTCGCAAGTGTTATTTATAGAGGAGGCGTTACAGATTGAATTATATTTTGCGTAATGCGCTGATAGCTACCGGGGACAAACAGGGTACGGTTTTAGCGGATAGTGATATTTTGGTAAAGGATGGAAAGATAGAGGCAATTGGGCAGGGATTGCAGGTTAATCCTGATGAAAAAGTAGAAGCAATAGATTTAAGGGGGAAAATGGTGATTCCAGGGCTAATTAACGCCCATTCCCATTCTTACGCCAACTTGGCTTAAGGTATGGGTGAGTGCCTGCCTTTAGAACCCTGGATGTATTATGCGATGCTGGTTGGCAAGTTCAGTCTAGACGAGATCAAGCTGGCAGTCTTCTTACAGGTTATCGACTCTGTTAAAAATGGATGTACAGCTTCAGTCGACCATTTGAGCCGCGAGTATGCAGCTCTTGACGCCTCGCTTTCCGCCTATTCACAGACAGGTTTTCGCGCTTATGTGGCTCCTATGATTGGCGATAAGACCTATGACCAGGGCCTTCCTTTCGCAGAAGACGATCTGACCCCGGAAGAAAGGGCAGAGTTTAGCAGCGGCAAGCCCAGACCTGCTGCTGACATCCTGGCCGAGGTAGAAGAGCTGATCAAAAAATGGCACGGCTATGGGGGCTTATTAGGCGTTATGGTTGGTCCCTCCAACCCCCAGCGCTGCAGTGATGAACTGCTATGGCGGAGCACGGAATTAGCTGAGAAATACAATGTGGGCTTTCATACTCATTTACTGGAAACAAAAATCCAGGCAGCGACAGGACATTATTTATATGGGAAAGCTACGGTTGCACACCTGGCGGACCTGGGTGTCTTATCGCCACGGGTGTCCCTTGTTCATGCCGTCTGGCTTGATGATAAAGAAATAGACTTGATTGCCGAACATAAGGCAACTGTAGTCCATAACCCTGTAAGCAACCTGACCCTCGGCAGCGGGATTGCTCCCTTATTGAAATACAGAGCCGCTGACGTAAATATTGCTCTAGGTACAGACGGCTCAAGCTGCGGTGGTAACCAGTCCCTTGTGCGGTCGATGTGCCTGGCGGCAATATTGCCCAGGGTAAGCACCCCTGACTATGATAAATGGCCGACTGCTGCCGAAGTCTTCAATATGGCTACTGAGGGCGGAGCGCAGGTACTTTTAGCCGGTGACCGGCTGGGTTCCCTTGCCCCCGGAAAGGCAGCGGATCTGGTTGTAATTAATTTACTTAACACAACTTACCAACCCCTTAATGACCCTGTGGAGCAGCTGGTATACGGTGAGACAGGCAGCGGTGTGGAAATGGTAATGATAAATGGCAACATTATTATGGAGCAGGGAAGGTTAAAGACAGTTGATGAGGAGCTTGTGCTTAAAGAAGCCAGTAAAATAGCAACATTTATGGCTACCAAAAGGGACAGCTGGCTGGAGAAGACTAGGGCACAGTTCCAGCTGGTAGATAAATTGTACAAAAAACACTGGGCTATTAATAATTAAGTTATGCCCGCGATATAATGCTAAATAAATTGTGCTTTAGAAGAGTCCCCTTATTTGCTGCCGCAAAAGGGGGACTTTTAAGATCAACTCAGCAGGCAGAGGGCTACGCTCTAAATTGTCTAAATTGACACTTTAGGAAGGAAATCAGCAGTGCAGGGGTATTCTAAAGTGTGACAAACCCAGATTTGCTGCAGGATATTTTGGCCGGGCTTGAAGAGCTGATCTAAAAATGGCATAATAATATAGGTTTTTCTTTTAGAGTTATAGTTGGCCCTCCCGTACCAGAGGTGCAGCGATAAGCTGCTTTGGCATGGGTATCCTTTGCCCATGCAGTTTGGCCCAATGATATTGAAATTGCCCCGGCAGTACTGCTGTCCAGGTAAGTACTGCTAATTATTATAAATGGTCGGCAGCTGCCGACGTTCTCTATATGATTACTGCTGGCGGTATACAGATTTTTTTAGCCAGCGACCGGCCGAGCGCCCCTCTACCCCGGGGAAAGCAGCTGTCCTGGTGGCAACTATGATTTGATTAGCTTAACTTGCCAATCGCTTAATAACCCCCTAGAGCAGCTGGTATACGGCGAGACAGGCAATGGCATGAAAATGGTAATGATAAATGGCAACATAGTAATGGAGCAGGTAAGGCTAAAAACGATTGATGGGGAGGTGGTATTAAAGGAACGCGTTTTAACAGCCAAAAGGGATATTTGGCTGGAGAGGACCAAAATACAGGGCCAATTTATAGAAAAAATGCATAAAAAATATTGGCCTGTTAGACATTAAGCTAAACCTGCATTGTTGTTGCCATTGGGATATTATTTATAATGACAAAAATTGGATGTAGTTTGCCATAGTGCTGTCTATCTGCCTCTTGAAAAGCTCTGTTTCAAATGGGGTGATGTTTTTCCATAATTATGAGGGAGGAAATGTTATGTTAAAAGGTAAGGATATACTTAGTGGACCGCAGTTTAATGCTCAGGAACTCAACCTGATTATGAACACTGCTGCTAACTACGAAAAAAGGGTTAAGGCTGGCGAAGTTATCCGTGACATGGAAGGTATGGTTGTCGCCACTCTGTTTTTCGAGCCCAGTACCCGTACGCGTCTGTCTTTTGAGGCAGCAGCTAACCGTGTTGGCGCCCGAGTAATTTCTATGGCTGGTGCTAGAGCTTCTTCGCAAGCCAAAGGCGAAACGATGCTTGATACTATTAAGACAGTAGACGGTTATGTGGATGTAATTGTAATGCGCCACCCTGAGAAAGGTTCGGCTCAAAGGGCAGCTGAAGTTGCCGTACACCCGGTCATTAATGGTGGTGACGGTGCTGGGCAGCATCCTACCCAGGCATTGCTGGATATTTATACAATTCGGAAGGAGAAGGGCTTCCTGGGTGGACATACAGTAACTTTATTAGGGGACCTGAAATATGGTAGAACAGTGCATTCCCTCTCTTATTTTCTAGCCCTTTATCAGAACAAGATGATCTTTGCTTCCCCCAAAGCTCTAAAAATGCCGGAAGAAATTACTGCTGACCTGCGTTCCCGGGGAGCTGAGATCGAAGAGACTGAAGATGTAGCGGCAGCCTTGGCGAAAAGCGATATCGTTTATGTAACCAGGGTCCAAAGGGAACGTTTTGATGACCCAGCTGAATATGAGCGGCTAAAAGGTTCTTACATTATGAACAATGAACTATTGAAGAAAGCCAAGCCCGGCATTACCATCCTGCATCCCTTACCGCGGGTAGATGAGATCGCTGAGGAAGTTGACGACTACCCAGGTGCAGCTTATTTCAGACAGGCCCACAATGGCATGTACATCCGTATGGCTTTACTTGCTTTGGTTACCGGCAGGGCATAATAAACTTGATTAACGCATGCAAAAATCCCCCTGTTTGCTTATGTAAACAGGGGGATTTTTGATAAAGCTCTGCTACCCGATTGCGTAGCAAGATTGCTTACTCCCAGACAGATTTTTCTATGTTATAATTCATATATAAGCAACAGCCTTTGCCTGGAGCGAGCGGTTTAGGGGTATATCCCCGAACCCCTTTTTCAAAAGAACTATTTTCCAAGGAGAAGGAAGACAATATGCCAGCTTATACCCTAAAAGTAAAATTGCTTAATGACAGAGCCAGGCTGCCCGAATACGCCCATCCCGGCGATGCCGGCCTGGATCTTTTTGCTGCTGCTGATAAAGTTCTGCAGCCGGGTGAGAGCAGTTTAGTACCTACCGGGATTAGTATTCAGCTACCGCCGGGAACAGAAGCACAAATAAGGCCCAGGAGTGGGCTGGCCTTAAAATACCAGGTTACCCTGCTAAACACACCCGGTACTATTGATGCTGGTTACCGGGGCGAAATAGGGGTTATTATGATCAACCATGGCAGGCTGCCATTTAAGGTTGAAACGGGCATGAAGATTGCCCAGATGGTTATCAAACCGGTCTTATCGGTGAAGATTGAAGCGGTTGATGAGTTGGAGGAGAGTAGCCGCGGCACAGGTGGTTTTGGCTCAACTGGAGTTTAGCACCTGTATGGCAATCAGCACAAGAATATTACCTTCTCGAAGAAGAGGTTACCTTGCAAACAGCTTTAGCGATATTAGTTCATTTTCTTATAGATTTTGATAAATTTTTCAAATCTTGCAAGGATAGTCTATTGACATATTATGTTTATTATGCTAATTTATATTTGCACAGGGGAGTAGCTTGAAACCGGTGTGGCGTCATTACGGCATAAAAATGCCCGCTGCATCGGCGGATGTAAGCCGAAGCAAGACCTTTGCATGGTACTTAATTTTCATGCAAAGGTCTTATTTTTATCCCTGTTAATACCCATAATAATCTTAATAACAAAGTAAGGGGAGGCAACATGCAACAACAGATGAACTGGCATGCAATAGAGATTGAGCAAGTTTGTCGCGAACTGAGCTCTCATCCAGAACAAGGCCTGGACAACAGCGAAGCGGAGCAGCGCTTAGTTGAATATGGACCTAATGCTCTGGAAGAGCCGCCTGGTCGTAGCATTTTTGCTATGTTTGTTGATCAGTTGAAAGAAGTACTGGTGCTAATCCTGATTGCAGCAGCATTGATTTCCGGACTAGTGGGAGAATTCGCCGATACCATTGTTATTATGATTATAGTTATTTTAAACGCTTCCCTGGGGGTCTACCAGGAGAACAAAGCGGAACAGGCGCTTAAGGCACTGAAAAAGATGACCCGGCCGATAGTCAAAGTAATTCGGGAAGGGAAAGTAGCCCAGGTTGAGATTGAAACCCTGGTTCCTGGCGATATAATTCTTTTAGAGGCAGGCGACGCCATCCCTGCCGATGCCAGGTTGCTAGAGGCTTTTTCTCTGCAGGCCAATGAGGCAGCCCTGACCGGTGAATCAGTGCCAGTGGAAAAGAGCCCGGCCAAACTTGATAATGAGGAAGTACCTATTGGGGACCGTACTAACATGGTTTTCATGGGTACTACTATTACTGCTGGGCGCGGCAAGGCTGTGGTAACAGGAACCGGCATGAAAACGGAACTGGGAAAGATTGCCCAGTTGCTGCAGGAAACTGCGCCCGAGCCAACGCCGTTGCAGCGGCGCCTGGGTGAGCTGGGGAAATTTTTAGGTATAATTGCCGGGGTTATTGTAGCCATAGTATTCGTTACCGGTTTATGGCGGGGCGGCGAGTTAATGGAAATGTTTATGGTTG
>JAAYGJ010000095.1 GCA_012727745.1 Clostridia bacterium
ATTGATCCCATTGTAAATTTTTTTGAGTATAGGTTTAAAATCGGTCGGGGCTGGGCGGTCCTGCTGACTTTATTACTGGCTCTGGGTGTTCTGGGCCTGGCTATATTCTTCCTTGCAGCTAATTTAATCATTGAAATTCAGCTTCTAGCTTTAACCCTTCCCGCCCAGGTGCAACGCCTAGGAGTTATACTGCAAGATTATTTTTACGGTTTGCAAAACCTTTACATTGACGGCAGCTTGCCGCTGGATGTTTCACGCAACCTGCAGTCGTTGCTGGATAACAGCATCGTTGCCTTAAAAGATGCCTTTTCAGTGATCGCCCAGAGTTTACTGGCTTTTATAGGCTCCCTGCCGCAACTATTTATCTCTTTAATCATTATTTTTATGGGCACTTATTTTTTTAGCCGGGACAAAGAAATGATATATGATTCCTTACTGCAAATAGTGCCTGCGCCCTGGCGTGAACGTTTAAGTGAGGTATTGGATACTTTAGGGCGGGCAGTTATTCGCTTCCTGCGGGCGGAAATCTTATTAATTAGCTTGCAGATGACCCAGAGCATTATCGGCCTTTTGCTATTAAAGGTTGATTTTGCTTTAACGCTGGCGGTTTTAATTGGCCTGGCAGACTTACTACCTGTCGTGGGTCCCGGTACGGTTTTTATTCCCTGGGTTATAATTGAGTTTATTCTGGGCAATTATGGTTTAGGCTTTGCTTTATTGGTATTATATGCTTTTATTATTATTTTACGGCAGGTGCTGCAGCCCAAACTGGTGGCTGCCAGTTTGGGTTTGTATCCTTTGACTACTCTGGTTGCCCTGTTTGCCGGTTTAAGACTTTTTGGTGTCTGGGGGTTGATTTTAGGCCCCCTGTTGCTGGTGATTTTAAAGGCAATATTGCGGTCAGGACGGGAGGTTAAACAATAAATTGGCCAAAGAAATAGCAATTCTAGGCTCTACCGGTTCAATTGGCCGTCAGACGCTGGCAGTTGTGGCAGCCCATCCCGAGCAATTTCGTGTTGTTGCCCTGGCGGCATATAATAACGCTGAAGTATTGGCTGCCCAGGTCAGGCAGTTTAAACCTAAATTAGCGGTTCTGCTTAACCCGGAACGGGCGGGAGATTTAGCTGCCAGGATTGCTCCTTTATCTACCCAGGTGATGACGGGAGAGAAAGGGCTCCTGGCTATAGCCCGCCTGCCGGAGGTAAAATTAGTAGTGGCTGCTATGGTAGGGATTCGCAGTCTGGCAGCTATCTTTGCCGCTCTGGATGCCGGCAAAGATATTGCCCTGGCGAATAAAGAGGCGATGGTTGTTGCCGGCGAGCTACTTATGGAACGTGCACGCAAGCGGGGTCGGCAGATAATCCCAGTTGATAGCGAACATTCAGCAATTTTTCAGTGCCTGCGCCAGGGCGGGCGGGTTGAGAAAGTAATTATTACTGCTTCCGGGGGTCCTTTGCGTAACATGACACCGGCTCAAATGGCTGCTGTAACGCCGCAACAGGCCTTAAACCATCCTACCTGGTCGATGGGCCCCAAGATTAGCATTGATTCGGCGACACTGATGAACAAAGGTCTGGAGGTAATTGAAGCCAAACACCTTTTTGCCCTTGATTATGATCAGATTGAAGTTTTAATTCACCCTCAGAGTGTAGTCCATTCATTGGTTCGTTATAGTGACGGCGCTCTGTTTGCCCAACTGGGACCAGCAGATATGCGTATCCCGATCCAGTATGCGCTTTCCTGGCCGGAGCGCTGGGATTTGGACAGCCAAGTTTTAGACCTGGCTGCTCTGGGACATCTGGATTTTGACTACCCTGACCTGGAACGCTTTCCCTGCCTGGCATTGGCTTGGCGGGCGGGACGTGCCGGGGGCACTTATCCGGCTGCCTTAAATGCCGCCGATGAAGTTGCTGTCCAGTATTTCCTGCAGGGCAAATTGCCTTTGACAGCTATTAGTCGCATAGTTGCTGAGGTCCTGGAAGAGCACCAGCCAGGCAAGGTTCATAATCTTGAACAAATACTGGCTGTCGATGCTTGGGCGCGCCAGCGGGCAGCAGCAATAGCTGAGCATATCTAAAGGAGTGGGGATAAATGTCAATTATCCTGGCTTTGCTTGTATTTAGCGTATTAATAGTAGTTCATGAAGGAGGGCATTTCCTGGCGGCTAAGCGGGCCGGCATCAGGGTGGATGAATTTGCTGTTGGCATGGGCCCGGCCCTCTGGCAATTTAAAAAAGGAGAAACAGTTTACTCCCTGCGAGCTTTTCCCCTGGGAGGTTATAATCGTATTGCCGGCATGGAAGGGCCGGAAACTAGTGACCCTCGCGGGTTTAATCGTCAGCCCTTATTCAAACGCATGGGGGTTATTGCAGCCGGTTCAGGAATGAATTTTTTGCTGGCAGTTGTCCTTTTTATCCTGACCTATATGGTTCTGGGAGTGCCTGCCGACTATAACATCATCGGCCGGGTCGAACCGGGAAAACCGGCAGCTGCAGCCGGCTTGCAGCCGGGGGATAGGGGGCTGGCGATCAATAATATTTCGGTTGATAGCTGGACGCAAATGGTTGAACTAATTAATAGCCACCCGGAGACAGAAATATCACTGTTGATTGAACGGCAGGGCCAGCGGGAGGAGGTTACCGTGACAACTATTAAAGATCCCCAAAGTGGGGTAGGGCTAATTGGCATTGGTCCTTCGTGGGAAAGGCAGGGTTTTTGGCGGTCTATAATTATGGGCTTTCGCCAGTCTATAGCTATTACCGTCCTGATTATTGTCAGCCTGGTACAGATGGTCACAGGGCAGGTGCCAGCAGACGTTGTAGGGCCGGTAGGTATAGTGCAACTCGTTGGTGAGGCTGCTACTTTCGGCCTGGCCAATTTGTTGATCTTTACAGCTGTCTTGAGCGTTAATCTGGGGTTAATAAACTTATTGCCAATACCGGCCCTGGATGGCAGCCGCTTGGTATTTCTTTCCATTGAAGGGATAAGGGGCAGGCCGATCGAACCGGAAAAAGAAAACTTTATCCACCTGATAGGTTTTGCTCTATTATTCGGATTGCTTATTATCATTACCTATCAGGATATCATGCGTATTCTGGGTTGAGGTGACACTGTTATGATTGAAAACAAAAAGCGCCGTCCTACCCGCAGGCTTTGGGTTGGAAAAGTGCCTGTGGGTGGCGGAGCCCCCATTACCGTGCAATCTATGACCAACACTGATACCCGTGATATTGAAGCAACGGTGGCTCAAATTAACAGATTAACTAAGGCCGGTTGTGAAATTGTCAGGGTTGCGGTGATGGACCAGGAAGCAGCCTCAGCCCTGTCTAAAATAAAAGCAAGAATAGCTGTGCCATTAATTGCTGATATTCATTTCGATTACCGGCTCGCTCTGGCAGCCCTGAAAGCCGGAATTGACGGGTTGCGCATAAACCCTGGCAATATCGGCAGCCGGGAAAGGGTGCAGCGCGTTGTCAAGGAGGCACTGGCCCGGCAGGTGCCGATCAGGATCGGAGTTAATGCTGGCTCACTGGCCAGAGAAGAAATGGTTAAATATGGCGGGGTTACTGCTGAAGCTATGGTTGCCAGTGCGAAAAAGCATATCCGGATCCTGGAAGATATGAATTTTACTCTAATTAAAGTTTCATTGAAAGCTGCGGAAGTGCCCCTGATGCTGGCCGCTTATCGCCAGCTGGCAGATGAAATAGACTATCCTTTGCATCTGGGAGTGACAGAAGCAGGCTGTGGACTCGAGGGGGCAGTTAAGTCGGCGGTAGGCATCGGCATTTTACTAGCCGAAGGTATAGGGGACACGATTAGGGTCTCGCTCACCGGTGACCCGGTGCAAGAGGTTAGGGCAGCTTATGCCATATTAGGCGCATTGAACTTACGCCGGCGGGGGATTGAACTTATATCATGTCCTACCTGCGGGCGCTGTCAGATAGATCTAGAAATGGTGGCGGCCAGGGTTCAGGCAGGTTTGGAAGATATAGACAAGCCGATTAAAGTAGCGGTAATGGGCTGTGTGGTCAATGGACCCGGTGAGGCGCGCCAAGCAGATGTAGGGGTTGCCGGTGGCCCGGGTTTCGGGGTCCTTTTTCGCCGGGGAAAACCAATCAAAAAGCTTAAAGAAGCAGAACTGGCTTCGGCTTTAATTGCTGAAGTTAAGCGTTTGGCAGCAGAAGCAGAAAAGGAGGAACAAAATGCGCACAAGTGAGTTATGGGTACCAACTTTGCGGGAAACGCCGGCAGAAGCTGAGGTTGTCAGCCATAAGTTGTTGCTGAGGGCCGGCTTTATCCGTAAAACTGTTGCGGGGATTTATACCTACTTGCCCCTGGGACGGCGCGTTCTGGCCAAATTAGAGCAGATTATTCGTGAGGAAATGGACCGGGCCGGGGGGCAGGAACTAGTTCTGCCCATTGTTCAGCCGGCTGAAATCTGGCAGGAAAGCGGTCGCTGGGAAGTCTACGGCGAGGAAATGTTCCGCCTGCAGGATCGCCATGGACGGCATTTTTGCCTGGGTCCTACTCACGAGGAGATAATAACTTTTATAGTAAGGAATGAGGTTAATTCCTATAAGCAGTTGCCTTTGCTGCTCTATCAGATTCAAAACAAATACCGCGACGAACGGCGGCCTCGCTTTGGCCTCTTGCGGGCGCGAGAATTTATTATGAAAGATCTTTATTCTTTTGACCGCGATCAGAAAGGTTTAAAAGAAAGCTACCAAAAGATGTATCAAGCTTATAGTAGAATATTTGGCCGCTGCGGCCTCAAATTCAGGGCTGTCCAGGCCGATAGTGGTGCTATTGGCGGTGATTACAGTCATGAATTTATGGCCCTGGCCGCTGTGGGTGAAGCAGTTATTGTATATTGCCGGCAGTGTGATTATGCTGCCAATATAGAGATTGCTGCTGCAAACACAGTTGAACATGATTTTGTTGCTGAAACTATGTTACCTATAAAAGAGGTTAGTACGCCGGAGCAAAAGACTGTGGCGGAGGTATGTGCTTTTCTGGGGGTAAGGCCGGACAAGCTTATTAAAACAATGCTCTATGAGGCGGATGGTCAGTTAATAGCAGCCTTGATCAGAGGCGATCGAGAACTGAACGAGTTTAAACTCCAAAAACAACTAGGCTGCCGGGAATTATATTTAGCGGATCAAGATAAGGTCAAAATGATAACTGGTGCACCGGCAGGCTATATTGGTCCGGTAGGGCTTAAAGGGATTCCTCTCTATGCTGATCTGGAAGTGCCTTACCTTGTTAACGCTATAGCCGGGGCTAATCGGGAGGGTTACCATTTGCAAAATGTCAATCCCGGCCGGGATTTTATCCCTGATGCGGTGTTCGACTTGCGGCAGGTAGAGGCAGGCGAGCCCTGTCCACACTGTGGTAGCCCCTTGGAAAAAGCAGAAGGAATTGAAGTAGGCCAGATTTTCCAGCTGGGAACGAAATATAGTGAACCGCTGGGAGCTACCTATACTGATGAACAGGGGCAAGAGCGGCCCATAGTTATGGGTTGTTACGATATTGGAGTAAGCCGGACCATGGCTGCTGCTGTTGAACAATGTCATGATGAGCGGGGGATTATCTGGCCTTTGAGCATTGCCCCGTATCAGGTAGTTATCAATCCGTCTTCGATACGAGAGCATGAGCAGTATCGGACAGCAGAGACACTTTATCATGAACTGTTAAATTTAGGTGTCGAGGTAGTCTTTGATGACCGCGATGAACGGGCCGGGATGAAGTTTGTCGAAGCAGACCTGATAGGTTATCCTTTACGTTTAACAGTAGGTAAAAGGACTTTGGTCCAGGGTACGGTAGACGTAAAATGGCGACATGAACAGCAGGAGACCACTTTACCCCGGGAAGGTCTGGCTGAGCGGATTAAGGAAATGCTAACCATGGAGATGGAAAAATACCGTTAAGGGTTGAGAAAAATGACTGCATGGGAAAGTTACTGGCAGCGTCTAATCCATAGTGAGGATCTCGTTAAAGTTGAGGTTAGGCGTCAAAGCCGCACCTGTCGCCTCTGGCTTTCCCCGCAAGTCCAACTCGAGCCAGACGCTATAGCAGCAGGACGCGAGTTGCTGGCCCGCAAATTTCCGGGTTTTGAGTTTACAATCATCTGCCAACGGCCGCTGAAAGTTGCTGCTGATTTGACAGAACTGATAAGGAAACAAAAGGCAAATATTCTGGAGGAGGCGGCGCGTCTTCTGGGGAATGGTAATTCAGCCTGGCTGGCAGGGGCACGTTTAGAGCTTAAGGGTGATACTTTAAAACTTGTTTTACCAGCCTCCCTGGCAGTTGAAGCGCTCAAAGCCTGCCGGGGAGAAACAGTGTTACAGGAAATCTTGCAAAGATACGGTTATAAGGTTACGGTGGAAATCATTGCCGATGCAACCTATCGAGAGGAATTAGCTGAAGTATCCCGGCTGCTTCAAGTGCAACATTTGGAGCAGGTGCGCCAGCAAGCAGCGCTGATTGACGGGGAAAGAGCTGACGATGTGGGGCAGACCGAATGGCTACTGGGAGAAAAAATTACCGCCCCGCTGCGCCTGTTGAAAGAGATTGTAGAGGAAGAAAAACAGGTTGCAGTGCAGGGGGAGGTGCTAAGCTTTGCTGTCAGGCAACTGAAGTCAGGCCGTTATCTGGTAAGCTTTGATCTCACCGACTTCAGCGATTCGATCAGCGTTAAAGCCTTTGTGGAAGAGGGACCTTTAATCGAGCCGGGACTTACCCTCGGTGAATGGTTGCGGATCCAGGGGGCGGTCCAGCATGAACGTTACAGCCAGGAACTGGTGTTATTACCGACAGCTATTAAACGGGAATTAAAGCCTGAACGGCGTGATGAAGCAGATACAAAAAGGGTTGAACTCCACCTCCATACCAAGATGAGCGCTATGGATGGAGTTGCTGACGTTGAGGCAGTTGTGCGGCAGGCAGCCGCTTGGGGTCATCCGGCGGTAGCTATTACTGACCATGGTGTTATCCAGGCTTTTCCGGCGGCGGCAGAGGCGGGCCGCAAGTATGGCATCAAAATTATTTATGGGCTGGAAGGTTATCTTTTTGATGAGGATAATCGGCCTCCGGACCAGCAGCAGACATACCATATTATTTTACTAGCAAAAAACAAACAGGGACTGGAAAACCTTTACCGCCTGCTATCTTATTCCCACCTGGAGTATTTCTACCGCAAGCCCCGTTTGCCCCGGCGTCTGGTACAGCAATACCGGGAGGGGCTGCTGCTGGGCACAGCCTGTGAGGCAGGGGAACTAATCAGGGCCTGTCTGGCCGGAGCCGGGACGGAACAATTGCTGAAAATAGCTTCATTCTATGATTTTTTGGAGATCCAGCCCTTGGATAATAACGATTTTCTAATCCGCCAGGGCAAAGTGGACAGCCGTGAGGCACTGATAGAACTTAATAAAAAAATAATCCTCCTGGGACGAGAACTGCAAAAACCGGTGGTGGCCAGCGGCGATGTCCACTTTTTACATCCTCAAGATGCAATTTTTCGCGAGATTTTATTTGCCGGTCAGGGTTATGAAGATGAAGCCCAGGCACCCCTTTATTTTAAGACTACTGAAGAGATGCTGGCGGAATTTAACTACCTTGAGCCGGAAACGGCCCGCCAGGTTGTGATTGATAACCCTCGCTTAATTGCGGATCAGATTGAAGCTATTCAACCGATTCCGGATGAATTTTATCCTCCGGAGATTGCTGGCGCAGAAGCGGAGCTAACCCGGATAGTAGAAACTAATGCTCGTAATTATTACGGTGACCCTTTACCCCGAGTTGTTAAAAGCCGTTTAGAACGTGAAATGCAGGCCATTATTGGCCACGGGTTTGCTGTTTTGTACCTTATTGCTCATAAACTGGTGCAAAAATCCAATAGTGATGGTTACCTGGTCGGATCCCGTGGCTCGGTAGGTTCTTCTTTGGTAGCTACCATGGCGGCTATTACTGAAGTCAATCCCCTGCCGCCCCATTACCGTTGCCCGCAATGCCGCTTCAGTGATTTTATTACCGACGGCAAAGCCCGTTGTGGCGTTGATTTACCGGATCGGGATTGTCCGCGCTGTGGTACCAGATTGGCTAAAGATGGTCATGATATTCCCTTTGAAGTTTTTCTGGGCTTTAAGGGTGATAAAGTCCCCGATATTGACTTGAATTTTTCCGGTGAATATCAGCCCTGTGCCCATCAGTATGCTGAAGAGATTTTTGGCAAAGAACATGTTTTCCGGGCTGGTACAATTGCCACTCTGGCAGAACGGACAGCTTTTGGTTTTGTGCGTAAATACCTGGACGAGAAGGGGCTGACGGCCCGCCAAGCCGAAATTAACCGCCTGGTGAAGGGTTTAACTGGTGTAAAAAGGACTACCGGCCAACACCCCGGTGGCCTGATAGTTGTTCCCCGTGGGGTGGATATTCACCAGTTTACGCCTCTGCAGCGCCCGGCGGATGATACTGGTAGCAATACTATTACTACTCATTTCGCTTATGAAGCCATTAGCAACAGCCTGGTAAAGTTAGACTTGCTAGGACATGACGACCCTACAGTTATCAAAATGCTAGAGGATCTTACCGGTGTGAATGCTCGCGATATTGCCCTTGATGAACCTCGCACCATGTCCCTTTTTGCCAGCGTTGAAGCCTTGGGAGTCCAACCGGACGAAATCGGTTCCCGGGTAGGCACCCTTGGTATTCCTGAATTTGGCACCCGTTTTGTGCGACAGATGTTGGAGGAGACCAAGCCTGCTTCTTTTGCCGAGCTGGTAAGAATCAGCGGTTTTTCCCATGGCACCGATGTCTGGCTGAATAATGCTTGTGATTTAATTAAGAGCGGCAAGGTGGCCTTAAGCGAGGCTATTTCAACCCGCGATGATATTATGAATTATCTGATCCAGCACGGGATGGCAGCTGAGATTGCCTTTAAGATTATGGAAGATGTCCGTAAAGGCAAAGGGATAAAAAAGGAGTTTGAAGTAGCAATGCAGGCAGCGGCTATCCCGACATGGTTTGTGGATTCATGTAAAAAAATAAAATACCTATTTCCTAAGGCTCATGCGGTCGCTTATGTAACAATGGCTTTCCGGATAGCCTATTTTAAAGTTTATTACCCCGAAGCTTTTTACGCTTCCTTCTTTACCATCCGGGCAGACGAGTTTGATGCTGACGTTGTAGCTGGCGGCCTTAAACGTATCCAGGCGGAAATCGATGTCTTGGAAAAAATGGGCAACAAGCTAACCGCCCGGGAGAAGAATATCCTGACTATCCTGGAGGTGGCCCGGGAAATGTATTGCCGCGGTATTACCATGGAAAGCATCGATTTACAGAAGGCTGAGGCTGTCCGTTTTCAGGTCAATGGCAAAAGACTGGTGCCGCCGCTGGCAGCCCTGGCTGGCGTCGGTCAATCTGCTGCTGAAGCTATAGTCAAAGCCCGGCAAGAACATCCATTTATTTCAATTGAGGACCTCCAGCATCGCGCCCGTTTGAGTAAGACAGTTATAGAGGCTTTGGAAAAGCATGGGGCGCTGGCAAATTTGCCAGCTTCTGATCAGCTGGCATTTTTCTGAATGGACTTGCGGCATCTGTCAGCCTGTGATATACTAAATTTAGCTATTTGTTAGGCGGACATTTATTGCTGTGTACTACCGGGCAAAGAGTGGGGAAAGTACCCACTCTTTTATGTTGACAGCTGAGGAGGCAGCTAATTGAGCAAATTAACGGATACAGTTCAGGGTTTGCTTGAACCAATTGTAATTGGACTGGGTTATGAATTGTTTGATCTGCAGTATGGCCGGGAAGGGGGCCGTTATATTTTGCGGTTATTTATTGACCGGCCTGAAGGTATTGATCTGAACGACTGTGAAAAGGTTAGCCGTGCTGTTGAGACTATCCTTGACCGGGAGGATTGTATACCTCATAGTTATTACCTGGAGGTATCTTCGCCGGGGCTGGAGCGTCCCCTGAAAAAAGAAACGGACTATAAACGTTTTATCGGGCGGAAGGTTAAGATACGCACCTACGCTCCCCTTGAGGGACAACGCAATTTCAAAGGGCGTTTATCCGGCTATCAGCAAGGACAGGTGCAGATACAAGTTGATGACGGTCGTTTCCTGGCTATTCCCCTGGCGCAGATTGCGAATGCCAGACTGGTTTTTGATCTGGCCAAGGATGAGGAGGCCTAAGGATGAATACCGAATTTATTCATGCATTAAGGGATTTAGAAAGAGAAAAGGGTATTAAAATTGATATCTTGCTGGAAGCTATCCAACAAGCCTTGATATCTGCTTATAAGAAAAATTTTGGTTCTTCCCAGAACGTGAGTGTTGATATCAATGGTGATACGGGAGAAATCAAGGTCCTGGCGCAGCGTCAGGTTGTAGAAGAACCTACTGATCCCAGGCTGGAGATTTCTCTAGCTGAAGCTAGGAAGATTGATAGCAGATATGAGATCGGCGATGTAGTAGAGACAGAGGTAACACCCCGTGATTTCGGCCGCATTGCAGCGCAAACAGCTAAGCAGGTGGTGGTCCAAAGAATCCGGGAAGCAGAGCGGGATTTAATCTACGATGAATTTATCAGTCGAGAAAATGATATTGTTACTGGTATTGTTCAGCGCCAGGAGGGCAAAAATATCATTCTTGAGCTGGGACGGGCAGAAGCAATTTTTCCGCCTGGGGAACAAATTCCCGGCGAGGTTTACCGTCAGGGAGAACGTTTAAAAGCGTATGTGCTAGAAGTACGTAAGACCAGTAAAGGGCCACAAATAATAGTATCGCGTACTCACCCGGGCCTGGTTAAAAGGTTGTTTGAGCTGGAGGTGCCTGAAATTCACGAAGGCATAGTGGAAATCAAGGGAGTTGCCCGGGAGGCGGGTCAACGGGCTAAAATTGCGGTCCATTCCCACGATGAAAAAGTAGATCCAGTAGGGTCATGTGTAGGTCCTAAAGGTTCACGAGTGCAGGCAGTTGTCCAGGAACTAAGGGGAGAAAAAATTGATATTATTAAATGGAGTGATGAACCGGACGTTTTTGTGGCTAATTCTTTAAGTCCGGCCAAGGTACTTGATGTAAGTATTGATGAAGAAAATAAAGTTAGCCAGGTGATTGTACCTGATAACCAATTATCTCTGGCTATTGGCAAAGAGGGCCAGAATGCCCGCTTGGCGGCAAGAATAACTGGCTGGAAAATAGATATTAAGAACGAAACAGAAGCAGGTGATTGGGACGCCTGGGACGATGATTTTGATTTTGATGAAGGTGTGGAGGAGGAATAAGCTTGCCCAAGCCCAGGAAAATACCACAGAGAATGTGTGTTGGATGCCGTAGCCGTAACGATAAACGTAACCTAATCCGGGTAGTAAGGACGCCTGCGCATGAGGTTATAGTTGATCCTACTGGCAAACGAGCCGGGCGGGGGGCATATATCTGTCCTAGACTTGAATGCCTGCGTAAAGCAGTTAAAAGCCGGGCTCTGGAACGGGCCCTTAATGTGACAATTACGGCAGATATACTGGGTTGTTTGGAAGATAGTTTGAGTGACAACCATGAAAACAGATAATGCTTATCGCTTTCTGGGATTGATTTACCGGGCCGGCAAGGTGGTCTGGGGCTATCAAGCTGTTATGAAAGCTTTATCAAAAGGGAATATAATTTTGTTAATAGTTGCTGGAGACTGTAGCCCGCGGCTTAAAAACAAGCTGTTAGCCATTTGCCGGCAGTGTGGAAGTCAGGCAGTAGTATATGGTCATAAAGTTGAACTTGGGACGGCACTGGGGAAACCTCCCTGTGCTGTAGTCGGCATCACCGATTATGAGCTGGCCAGGGTAATCCGACAAAAGCTCCAGGAGGTTGATGTATGAGAATATGGGGGTGCTTTAATGGCGAAAACACGTGTATATGAACTTGCTAAGGAATTAAAAATTGCCAATAAAGAGCTAATGGGGATCATGAATAAACTGGGAATTTATACCCGTTCTCATATGAGTGTCCTGGAGAATGGGGAAGTAATAAAGATTCGCAATCACTACCGTCGCCAGCGACGGGCTAAAGCAGCCCTGAGAAAAAAGCAGCAGGCAGAAGCAGAACTACAGGCGACAAAGAATGTTGAGCAGCAGCTACAAACAGTTGCAGATGAAACTGCAGCAGTTCCAGCAACAGAAGTAGCCCAGCCTAAGCCTGCCGAAAAACAATTAGGCGTAGAACAACAACAAAATCAAACTGCTGCAGAAGAAAAAGAAAAAACAGTAGCGCATGGTTCGGAACAACGCAAGCGCAAAACTCATGAACAGTCCCAGCCAGCAACAACTGGCGAACGTTCCCGCAAGCAAACTGCGCGACCTCAACAGCAACAAGCCTCTGAAGCGGACCAGAAACAGCAGCGGAGCGGACAGCAAACGCGTACGGTTGGTAGCCAAGCAATAGAACCGCAGGAACGCCAACCGACCAGGGACGCACAGGAGCCTGTTGATGGCGCTACCAGGACAGGACAGCGGGGAACGCGTCGAGCAGTGGCAAAACAATTAAAAATACCCAAGCCGCCAGAAGCAGTTACCAGGGATTTGCCAGAAAAAAGAAGGGAACGTTCTGCTGGCAAACCTGACCGGCAAGCTCAGGAGATCCACAGCCGTAAAAGGGAAGCAGAAAGACAGCGGCAGGAACGTAAGTTGCGACGCGAACGGAGCAAGAGCAAAACGACTGCTCCTAAGCAAGAGCCCCCCAAGGTGGTACGCAAGATAACTTTGACCGGAGATATAAGTGTTCAAGAGTTGGCTAAAAAATTAGGCAAGACTGCGGCGCAGGTAATCAAGTTTTTAATGGAGCAGGGCATAATGGCTACTATTAACCAGGAACTTGATGTGGAAACTGCAGCTATAGTTGCTCAAGATATGGGTGCTATTGTTGATATCAAGGTAGAGAAACCACTTACAGAGCTTGAAGATATTGTTGATAGCCCTGAAAGCTTGCAGGAACGCCCTCCGGTGGTAGCTGTTATGGGTCATGTCGATCATGGCAAGACATCTTTACTTGATGCTATCCGGCGTACGGCAGTCACCGCCAGTGAGGCTGGTGGTATTACTCAGCATATTGGCGCTTACCAGGTTAAGGTTAATTATCGTAAAATCACTTTTCTTGATACACCTGGCCATGCTGCATTTACAGCCATGCGGGCCAGGGGAGCCCAGGCTACTGACATTGCTGTGCTGGTGGTGGCAGCTGATGACGGAGTTATGCCACAGACTGTAGAAGCCATTAATCACGCTAAAGCTGCAGAAGTGACTATTATAGTAGCTATTAACAAAATTGACCGTCCTGAGGCTAATCCAGAGCGGGTTAAGCAACAGTTGACTGAATACGGCTTGGTTGCCGAGGAGTGGGGCGGCAATACTGTTATGGTGCCGATATCAGCGCTCAAAAAGCAGGGAATTAACGAGTTATTAGAGATGATACTTTTAATAGCTGACCTTAAAGAACTAAAAGCGAATCCCAATCGCCCGGCTAGGGGTATCATAATAGAAGCTCAGCTTGATAAAGGCCGGGGTCCGGTAGCCACTATGCTGGTACAGAAAGGGACCCTGAAAATTGGTGACAATGTTATTGCCGGGTCTGTTTATGGCCGGGTTAGGGCGATGTTTAACGACCGGGGTGAACGGGTGAATAGCGCTGGACCGTCTACACCGGTGGAGGTGCTGGGCTTGTCTGAGTTACCCCAGGCGGGAGACATCTTCCAGGTAGTCGAAGAAGAGAAATTTGCCCGCCAGGTGTCATTATTGCGCCAGGAAGAACGGCGCCAGGAAGAATTAAAAGCGGCTAGTAAAGTTTCACTGGATGAGCTGTTCAAGCAGATGGAGGCCGGAGAGGTTAAAGAATTAAACTTGATTGTTAAAGCTGATGTCCAGGGTTCTGTTGAAGCATTGCACAGTGCTTTGGAGGAACTATCTACCAATGAAGTAAAAGTTAATTTGCTTCATGGCGGGGTTGGAGCCATTACCGAAAGTGATGTGATGCTGGCGGCAGCTTCCAAAGCCATTATTATCGGTTTTAA
>JAAYGJ010000096.1 GCA_012727745.1 Clostridia bacterium
GCAATACAACAGTATATAATTATACTAACTTTATTAGCAAATAATAGCTAGTCTGCGTATAAGAAACCCCTGGACTTTTTCCAGGGGCCGTCGTTGCAAAACAATATACCCGGCAGCGAATATACTAATATATATTAAAAGCTTAACTGGCGTAGACACTTACCTGTTTCTTATCGCGCCCTTTACGTTCAAAGCGAACCCTGCCGTCAATAAGCGCAAAAAGCGTATCATCTTTTCCCAGACCTACGTTCTGGCCCGCATGTATTTTAGTGCCCCGCTGGCGTACTAAAATATTACCGGCTTTAACCAGCTGGCCGTCTCCCCTTTTCACACCTAAACGTTTCGATTCGCTGTCACGACCGTTACGGGAACTGCCAACGCCTTTTTTATGGGCAAATAACTGTAAATTCATAAGCATCAATTCCACCTCCGCACTATCTAATATTACCTTATCTGTGTCTGATTTTGTATTCTACCTTCACGTGGTCTCGATGGGTCTCAGCAATTGCTTCCAGCCCTACTGCGATTGTTTTTAATACTATCTGAGCCCTTTCCAGGGTAAACACATTCAGACCAATAGGCAAAATACATTCCAGTTTACCGTCCCCTATTTGCACGTCAAGTGTTAGTCCAAGCTGCTGCTCCAGACCTAACACGGCTGTTTGCGCCAGTGCTGATACAGCAGCGCAAACTATATCCTCCCCCCGGGGGGCAAAACCAGCATGGCCTTTAACAGTTAAACCTATCAGGCCCAAACTCTCGTTCTGCCAGAAAGTAACCTTTACCATTAGAATTCAATTTTTTCAATCCGCAAACAGGTATAAGGTTGGCGGTGTCCTTGTTTGCGCCGGTAATTTTTTTTGGGCTTATACTTAAAAACGATGATCTTTTTGCCCTTACCATGCGCCTCCACCGTAGCTGTCACTTTGGCATTGAGATAAGGAGTACCTACCTTAAAGTCAGTGCCATTGCTTACCGCCAGGACTTTATCCAGAACTATCTTTTCCCCTTCATTTACTGGCAGCTTCTCTACCCGAATAACGTCTCCTTCGCAGACTCGATACTGTTTACCACCGGTACTTATAATTGCATACATGTTATACCCTCCAGGTTAAGACTCACCGTCGCCAGGTACCTCTGAAAGGCTTTATAACCTGCGCCGTGTGGTTTAAAACTCTGCTGATATACTGATTAAATGTAACATATTCCCCCGGGCACTGTCAAGGTCAGCTACCCGCCTAAGTAAGCTTTCTTCACCGCCTCACTGTTTGCCAGTTCAGCGGCACTGCCGCTCAAGGTAACCCGTCCCGTTTCCAGTACATAGCCCCGGTTCGCTACACTTAAAGCCATGTGAGCATTCTGCTCAACAATTAAAATAGTTGTGCCCTGTTCGTTAATTTCCTTGATAATATTAAATATCTCTTCTACCAGAACCGGCGCCAGTCCCATAGAAGGTTCATCCAGCAACATCAGCTGCGGTCGAGACATCAACGCTCGGCCAATGGCCAGCATTTGTTGTTCGCCGCCGCTCAATGTTCCGGCCATTTGTTTCTGGCGCTCCTGCAAACGGGGAAAACGTTTGAAGACTTCCCGGGTATCCTTGATAATACCAGCTCGGTCCCGGCGTAAATATGCCCCCAATTCCAGGTTTTCTTTGACAGTTAGGTTAGGAAATATACGCCGACCTTCAGGAACCTGGGATATGCCCATCTTAACAAGTTCTGTAGTCGAATGTCCGTTGATATTCTGGCCCTTATAAATAATCTCGCCGCTGCGGGGCCGCAAAAGGCCACAAATAGTGTTTAAAGTGGTGCTTTTGCCGGCACCATTAGCACCTATAAGGGTCACAATTTCCCCCTCATCAATTTCCAGGGATATACCCTTAAGGGCATGGATAGCTCCGTAATATACGTTAAGGTCAGACACTTTAAGGAGCAACACCGTTCACCTCCCGCCCAAGATACGCCTCGATAACTCGTTCGTCGTTGCGGATGGTTTCCGGTGGCCCCTCGGCAATAACCTGACCGTAGTCAAGAACATAAATACGTTCACAAATACCCATTACCAGAGACATATCATGCTCAATCAATAAAATTGTCAGGTCGAACTCCCGCCGCACCCAGGTGATTAAATCCATTAATTCTTTTGTTTCATTTGGGTTCATGCCGGCTGCCGGTTCATCAAGCAAAAGCAACCGGGGTCTTGCTGCCAGAGCGCGGGCAATCTCCAGACGCCTTTGCTCGCCATAAGGCAGGCTATTAGCTTTTTCATAACGATACTGGTATAAATCGAAAATATCCAGCAATTCCTCGCTCTTTTTAAGAATTTCTTTTTCGCCCCGGTGAAAAGCTGGCAGGCGTAATATAGCATTGGGCACCTTATAGCTGTTATGCCAGTGGAAAGCAATGCGAATATTGTCCAGCACGCTAAGGTCCCCAAAAAGACGGATATTCTGAAAGGTGCGGGCGATTCCCCGCTGGGTAATCTGGTATGGCGTTAATCCTACCAGACTGTTATTATTAAATAGTATTTCTCCTTTGGTAGGGCGGTAGAGCCCGGTAAGCAGGTTAAAAATCGTTGTTTTTCCAGCGCCGTTTGGACCTATCAATCCCACCAGCTCGCCCGCTTCTACCGACAGGTCAACATTGGCAACCGCCGTCAAGCCGCCGAAAGAAATTGTCAAGTTCTCAGTTGCCAGCAGCGCCACGGACTCCACCCCGCTTTTTAGCTAAGATATTCAGACTGAACTCTTTAGTACCCAGTAATCCCTGGGGGCGGAATACCATTATGGCAACAAGCAAAGTCGCATAAATTACCATTCTTAAAACTCCCAGGTCCTGGAGGGCGGCATTAATAAAGGTTATAGCTGCCGCTGCAATAACAGAGCCAGTAATACTCCCTAAACCGCCAAAGACTACCATAACTAGCACATCAAAAGAGCGCAAGAAAGTAAAACTTGTAGGCTGAATCAAATAAAAATAATGGGCATAAAGGGCTCCGGCAATACCGGCAAAAAAGGCCCCCATGGCAAAAGCCAGAACTTTAACATAGGTCGTATTAATACCCATTGTTTCCGCAGCAAGTTCATTTTCCCGCACAGCCACACAGGCACGACCGTGGGTGGAATTTAAAAAATTAACAATGACAACGATTGTAATTACCATCATTACATAAAGCCAGGTCCAGTTAGTCAGGCGGGAAATACCAATCATCCCGGCTGCGCCGCCAATATAATCGATATTATTGGCTGCCCCTTTAACAATTTCACCAAAGCCCAGGGTAGCAATGGCCAGATAGTCACCCTTCAAACGCAAGGTGGGCAAACCAATAATAACCCCGGCCAGGGCTGCTGCTAATGCCCCGACAATTATAGCCAACAGAAAAGGCTGGTGTAATTTCATCGTCATGATCGCCGCCACATAGCCACCAAC
>JAAYGJ010000097.1 GCA_012727745.1 Clostridia bacterium
CCCCTGGAGCTGCCAACAGGCCAATACCAGGGGCTTTACTAATTTAAGCTATTTGGCAGGGAACCCCTCCTCCAATAGCGAATAAAAAGGATGTCAAGATACAATATAACCCGGAAAGGCAGCGCCTGTCCGGATTTATAATTTTTGTTATTAGAAAGGTAGGAACAAACATGCCTGTAATCAAACCTTTTCGCGCCCTAAAGCCCCAACCGCACTTAGCCGACAAAGTTGCTGCCCTGCCCTATGATGTCATGGATACTGCTGAAGCCCGGGAAATGGCCAAAGGTAATCCCTATTCCTTCCTTCATGTTGACAAAGCCGAAATAGACCTGGAACCGGGAATTGACCTTTATGATCCCAGAGTATATCAACAGGCCCGGGATAATCTAAATAAAATGATAGCTACAGGCACCTTTATCCAGGATAAGCAACAAAATTATTATATTTACCGCCAGATTATGAAGGATCACGTTCAAACCGGGTTGGTAGCCACAGTTTCGGTCGATGATTATTTAAACAACAGCGTCAAAAAGCATGAATATACTCGCCAGGAAAAGGAACAAGACCGTATCAAACATGTTGACTGCTGCAATGCCCAGACAGGGCCAATTTTTCTTACCTATAGAGCCAGGCAAGAAATAGATGCCATTATCGATAGTTGTGTAGCCACGCATTCGCCCCTATACGATTTTGTAGCCGAAGACGGGGTTAGCCATATAGCATGGGTAATAGATGATAGCAACATTATCCAGGAGCTGACTGCCGCCTTTACCCGGCTGGATAGCCTGTACATTGCTGACGGCCACCACCGCTGTGCTGCCGCCGTCAAAGTTGCCCAGCAGCGCCGGCAAGCAAACCCGAACTATAGCGGCCTGGAAGAATTCAACTACTTCCTAGCGGTGATCTTTCCTGACAATCAACTGCAGATTATGGACTACAACCGGGTAGTAAAAGATTTAAATGGCCTTAGCACCGCCGAGTTCCTGGATAAAATTGCGACAAAGTTCGTGGTTGAAATGTGCCCGGATAACTGTCCCTGCCGGCCAGAGCAAAAGAACAAATTTGGCATGTACCTGCAAGGGCAGTGGTACCGCCTTAACGCCCGACCGGAAACATTAGCCGGTCTAGACCTGGTGGCAGGCCTGGATGTGTCTATCCTGCAAGATAATATCCTGGCTCCTATTCTGGGAATCGCCGACCCTCGCACCGATGCTAGGATTGACTTTGTTGGCGGTATCCGGGGATTGGCGGAATTAGAACGTCGGGTAAACGAAGGAATGGCAGTAGCCTTTGCTCTCTACCCCACCACTATTCATGAAGTAATGACCATTGCTGATGCCGGCCAGGTCATGCCGCCCAAGTCCACCTGGTTTGAACCCAAGCTGCGCAGCGGTTTGTTTATCCACCTGCTGGACTAAACGGAGACCGGCATCCTCCAGGCAGCCTATAATGTGAAATAATATTTATTATCATTTACGGATAATATAACATTATGAGAAAGCTGCCAATGGAGGTGAAGCAAATGGCAAGAAGTGATAAATATAAAAACCCGCTCACCAATTTTAAATTACCGCCTGAAGAACGAAAATTCCCGGCCCCGAGCCTGGAAGACCTGCGCGATTCTAAAAAAACCGAGTTTTTTACTTTGAATTATGGTAAAGACTCTGATATCTAAACCTAAGCCGCCCCCGGCGGCTTTTTTCGTACTATTTTACCTCGTATTTACTCAGGCTGGAAGTTACCCTGGCTTCCCCTGATACAAACTCCCTCTTTACCATCCCGACCCCGCTTTTAAAATATTCATAAAGGGTTGAGTTATCTCCGGTAATCTTTACTTTGATACAGCCATCAAAAGTACCTGCCGGGGTATCAACGCTAGTATTAACCTCAATAATCTCCCGCAGCCCGCTTTCCGGCTTTCCCCATTTTGTGCTTACCACAAGAGGCGCTTTTAAAATTATTGTGTTATCGTTTGCTTCTTGCTCAATTAAATTAACATCATTATAAGCCTCTCCCTGGAAAAAGACCCGCGTGACCGCTTCGTCAGTAATTTCAAATACAGACATGCTGATGGTGCCCCCATTATTCTCTCTAATTTGGGCTCGGTTATCTTTAATGAAAATCACCTCTCTAGTAAAAGAGGCAAATTCGTTTCCTTCACCTTCATATTCCCAATAACTGTTTTCAGAAAGAGGGAAATACTCGCCAGGTGTTTGCGACGGCGGCACGTTATTGGGAGCCTTTGACTGCAACAGCCCTGAACACCCCGTTGCCAGCAGGCAAAGCAAGATAACATTAACAAAACCCAGACGGGTAAGCATCGTTCTCATTATTACATACCTCCGTTCAGCCACTAGTACTTCTCTGCGATTATCATACCTGAACAACATTAACATAAATAGTATATCTCCAACGCCGGTAATCTACTCAAACAACCTAACCGGCCCGGCAGCCTGGCTACGAATATTTTACTTCCCCTAGGGTAACTATACTTTTACTGGCACTTATTATGGTAGAACGCCTGAGAACTACCCAGGGAGGAAGTACGAATGAGCTACAAATCAACTATAACGAAAAGGGCAAAAATAATAGGGGTTTTAATTTGCCTTGTTTTGTTGTATTTAGTACCGGCCTGTAACGCTTTCAAAAAACCTATGCCACAGGAGGGTTGCGAAGCCCTCAGGCAACAATTGCAGGCCTATGTAGACGCCCGGGCAGGGGAAGGCAGGATCGGTATTTATTTTCGCGATCTCGCTGAAGGCAACAGCCTGGGCATTAACGAACAGGAACCCATTGGCGCCGCAAGTACAATCAAGGCGCCGATCGTGCTCTATCTTTTCCAACTGGTAGCTGATGGCGCCATCAGCCTAGAGGAAGAAGTGGCCTATCAGGCTGCAACTGACCACCAGAGCGGTGCCGGCGCTATTCAATTCTTTACTGCCGACGGTACTCCTTACTCCCTGGGAACCCTTGCCAATCTGGCAATTACCTTGAGCGATAATATCGCCTGGAATATGCTGGAGCGGCGCCTGGGGATAGAGAACATTGCCAATTACCTGTGGTCCATCGGGGGGACAACTGTTTACCCGGAGGGGCAGAATATCTCCACCGCTCAAGATATGGGCACTTACATGCAGGCCATCTTAAATTTCCGGGATGCCCACCCCGAGCTTGGTGAACGCCTCCTTGATTATATGTCCCACACTATTTGGGACCAGGATGGTATACCCAACAGAATTCCTAATGAGGTGCCAGTAGCCCATAAAGTCGGCAGTCTCCGGCAGATAGCCAATGACGTAGGTATCGTCTTTATGCAAAACCGGCCCTACATTTTAGCGGTAATGACTGACGGTTTTAAAGATGGCTTTGCCGTCATTGCCGAAATCTCCGAAATGGTCTACAACTACCAGCTCCAGAAGCAATATAAATAATAATATGTTTCCCTAGCTTGAAGCCTAGCCAAACAAATAGATAGTAGCTTTAAACATTCAATCTCTTTTAGATATTGGTTATTGAGACCCCCCAGGCATAATCGGGGGGTCACCTATTTTCTCCCAATACGAGTTTTATCCAGTGGGACTGTAGGTTAATTACTATCACCCCGTTAAGGTGAAATTTTAAACCGTGGAAATATAAAACGATATGGGATAATATTTTGCAAATATCAACCGAGGAGAAATTGATTTAATTTGCAGATATTTATGATATAATTAATATAACAGATTATAATAACTTTCTTCTGAAGGGTGGGATTTTATAGCAAAAATTAAGTCCGATTTATTTAATGTTACAACCTGTTCTTATAAGTGGTGTCCTGGCAGCTCAATAAAACATTGGAGGTGCATTTCTAAAAATGAAGGTTATTAAAAGAGAAAAAGCATTAGTCTATGAAGCCGGTCCCCATTTAGAGCCATTGCTGACAGTTAAACCTGGTGAAAAATTTAAAGTTGAAACAGAAGATAATTTTGAACAAGTACTAATCAAAAAGGGAACTGGTGTATTTAGTGAGCAAGACCTCCCTGCACTCAAGTCTGTACCTCTACGTGCCAACCCTGTAGCCGGTCCCATCTATGTAGAAGGAGTGGAACCGGGGGATGTGCTGGCAGTCCATATCTGGGACATCATCCCCGGGGAAAAGGGCTGGACAGGTACTGTCCAAGGCATGGGAGTGTTAAAAGACAAAACAGGTTGGGAAGAATGCCATGGTAATTATGCCCACATAATAAACCACTTGCCGGGCCCCAGCGGCACTACCAGCGACGGCACAGCGGTGTTTGAAATAAATGGTCATAAATGGACCTGGCCTTTAAACCCCCATATCGGAACCATATTTACTTGTCCTCAAAAGGGCCGGGGAATACCGAATACTCTTACAACCCAGGGGCCCTGGGGTGGAAACCAAGACATCCGCGACGTTTGCAAAGGCAATACCATCTATTTAAACTGCTTTAACGAAGGCGGCCTCTTATTTCTGGGAGACGTCCACGCTTCACAAGGTGATTCCGAGCTTACAGGTATGGCCGATGAAACATACGCCGAAGTAACTTTAAGTGTCGAGATTATTAAAAATAAATTTATCCCTGGCACTCTCCGGATTGAAACTCCCAAGAGTATTATTCAAGTTGACTCCGCCCAAAACGCCGGTTCCCACAAAGACGCACTTAACAGTTGCTTTATAGGTATGATGAGCTGGCTGGTTGAAGACTACGGCTATAGCAAAAGAGAAGCTTACTTGCATATGAGCGCCAATTCTAACGTAAGAATAAATGTCTATCAGTTTGTAGACGGCTTTTTCGTATGCGGAGTAGAATTTCCTAAAAGTTATCTCGAGGTAAAATAAAATCCTAAAAACATGAATCTCGGTAGAGCATAAGCACATCCCCAACATCTCACCGACAGTGCCGCTCACATTGGGGCATTTCATAGCATTGATGGGCGTGTAGTGTCAAATGTTAGGGGGTCAGCTCAAAAGAATAACCTTTACAAATAACTGCTGCGGGTTTCCCGCAGCAGTTATTTGTAATTTATGCCATTATTTAATCTCATATAATTTGCCCATAAAGAGGATAGTCCCGGTTTGGTCATCGGCAATAATAAATACAAAAGGCCTGTCAGCAATAAACGTGAGCGGTTCCACTGCAGCCGTTTCTTGCATCTCTACCACCGTAGCTGCTGCTGCTTCACTGCCTTCTTCGTTGACCTCAATTATCGCCTTGTGCAGCACCCTGCTGATAAAAATACCTTCACGGATACCAGAAAAATCGGCTGCTTCGCTAAACGCTTCCCCCATTCCCAGGGCTGTCAGGCTGTCGTTAAGTTCCTTGATACCGTATTCCAGCTCAAAGCGGGGCAACCTTAGCTCGACATTGTCGCGCTCGGAGATGCTTTCCCGGATAAGCTGCCACTTTTCCATATCTAGAGTAGCAATAAAATCGTTAATTGCCATATCTTCAGGCGGCAGGATACAATACATGGCCGTTCTGCCGCTGCCATAGGGGAGTCTCACGGCTTTGTAATCATCCCCCTGGCCGTATTCCACTTTGCCATTTCTGCTCATCATAGTTACTATATTGATACTGCCATCTCCAGCATGAAACTGGGCCTCATAGCTTTGTTTTTTATCAAACTGCTCGGTCCAATCCCCTTTGAAGTAGATAGCATTAATTAAATACATAACCACCTCAGGTGGGATAGGCGGTTCAAGCATTTTAGTAATTTTATTTTTGGTAGCGTTAGCTATCCACTTGTTGATCTGCTCAACCGCACTGGCTTCAGAAAAGTCAAGGGAAGTTACGGAAGCGTCGAATATTTCCTTGTTTGTCGCTAAAAAATCTTCCTTTATGTCCTCCCCTTCTCTAACCCACAGCGAATTGCCCATATGCAGTTCAATTTTTTTGTCCACCTGGCGCAAATAGCGTATCAGGTTTTGGTAGCTTTCGTTAAGTATTTCGTCGTCAAGCCCTGTATAGCCTAAAGTTTTAGCCATAGCTTCTTTGGTTGTGGTTTCAGCCCCTGCATAGGTCATAGTCAGGGCAGTAGATATGCTCAATGGCGAAATGAAGATGCTTTGCTCCCCGTCTTCGCTGTTCAATTGCTTAAAAATATAAAAAGCAAAGCGGGAATTTCCGACCACAGTCTCAGGGCTAATTTTATCCAGTTCATAATCAGCATTCAGACCGGCAAATGAAGCAGCCCCCGTACATCCTGCCAGCAGGCCCACTACCATTAGCAGGCAAAACAGTAAAGCCAAAGGCTTTTTCACAATACCCTCTCCCTTCGAAAATAATACTGCCTAACTTGATCTAGTTGGACTGCAGACTATTGTTTACATTCACCACAGTGCGCTTATCTGAGATACTCAACACTTCGTTACTAATGTAGACGCAAGACAGCCCCATTCTGTTCCAGGTTATTTTATTTCAGCTCCGTAATACAGCCTGCTATAGCATGGGGGAAAAGAAAATCCGCTACCCCTACAGGATAGCGGATTGCCTGCGTTTATGCTTCTGTTTGCTTAAGCCAGATCAGAATATCCCGGAAGTCAGTAAACGGTTGAGCTTGAATTCCCTTTTCCCGGCAGTATTCCAGCAAGCGGCCTTTAGCAAATACCAGGTCGCTCATAGTTGCCGGGCACAGGTCGGAAGTGCCGTCGCCAATATAGACCGCCCGGCAGTCCGTTGGTTTTAGCTTAGCAAGCAAGGTAGTCTTACAGGTGCCGCAGGTACCGCAAGCAGGGTTATGGTGAGGGCAGACAATTGAAAAGCCGTCTTTATAAACCAACCTGTTGGCATAATAATCTAGCTGCAGGTCATATTTCTTCAAGATATAGTCAATAATGTAATCATAACCATCGCTCAGGATATAATGAGGATAACCCCTGGTAAGGCAGTATTCTATAAATTCCTTAAAGTAAGCATCTATTTCTATTGTATCCAGGAGCTCATTAAGGTCCTCCAGGTTTGCCCGAAACAGAGCAAAAGTCCGGTTGGCACATTCCTCGGTAGATATCTCCCGGCGTTCCCACTGTAGGTTAATCTCCTCCCACCCTGCAGCCGCAAATGTCTCTACCATCGCCTCGCAGGTATCCTTTTTGGTGATAGTCCCGTCAAAATCGATAAAAAATACTCTTTTCATCGTCAACCCTCTCCCTTAGACATTCCCCCACTGCTGGCGAATAAGCCGGGCGGTACGGCCGGGGTCATCACTACCCAGAATTCCCGACACGATAGACACGCCGGCAAGGCCCGAATTTTTGATTTTCTGTATATTGTTCAGGTTAATCCCGCCAATGCCTACCACAGGGATGGACACTGCTGCTGTTATTTGCCGCAGTCCCGCCGGACCAAGTGGTTCGATGTCCACCTTTTTAGTGGAAGTAACATAAACAGGCCCTGCTCCCAAATAATCGGCGCCGTTTTTTTCCCCGTAGCGTGCCTCTGTGGGATTAGAAACAGAATAGCCCACTATTTTATCAGGCCCTATTAACCTCCGCACCACCGCCAGGGGCAAGTCTTCCTGACCGATGTGGACCCCATCAGCGTCTACCGCCAGGGCAATATCCAGGCGGTCATTAATCAAAAGGGGTACCCCGAACCTGGCCGTCAGCTCTTTCATTGCCAGGCCCAACTGGTAAAAATCCCGGCTGCAAATATCCTTTTCCCGCAGCTGGACCAGGGTAACGCCCCCGGCAAGGGCTTCTTCTACCGCCTGGAGGAGGCTTCTGCCTTTCAGTATACCTCTGTCCGTTACCAGGTACAAACTATAATCGCACTTCATCGTTTCTCCCCATTCCTGTGTATGATGATATCTTCCAGCTCTTTATCCTCAAAGGCCGTAAAATGTCCGGGAGCCCGCCTGCCCATTCGGCTTAGCTGTCCTGATAATACTGGTAAAAATGATGGGTAGGTCCTACCCCGTGCCCAATAGGAAAAGCAGCGGCAATGGCCCCGGTGATGTATTCTTTAGCCTTGCTTACTGCCTCCCTTACTGTATGGCCCTTGGCCAAAAAAGCAGCAATAGCCGAAGAAAAAGTACAGCCGGTCCCGTGGGTATGGGAAGTAGCTATCCGTTCGCTTTTGAAGTGGTGCATTTCCTGGCCGTCATAAAACACATCTACTGCATCGCCTTCGAGGTGCCCACCCTTCACTACTACATATCGGGCTCCCATTTGCTTGATCTGCACCGCTGCTTTTTCCATCTGCGGCAGGGTAGTTATTTTAGCCCCGGTAATCACTTCTGCTTCAAAAAGGTTGGGCGTAATTACATAGGCCAGGGGCAGTAGCACCCTGATCAAAGCCTCCCGAGCAGCAGGCTGCAGAAGGGCGCAGCCGCTTTTGGAAACCATAACAGGGTCAATTACAATGTTCTGGGCGCCATGCTTCCGCAGTGCTGTGCCAATGGTTTCGATAATAGCACTGCTGGATACCATGCCAATTTTAACCGCATCCACCTGAATATCAGTAAAAATTGCGTCGATCTGGTCCCTGATAATTTCCTCGTCTAACTCGCGGACACTAACTACCCCCCGGGTGTTCTGGGCAGTTACTGCCGTAATAACACTCATGCCGTATGTGCCCAGGGCGCTAAAGGTTTTCAGGTCCGCCTGAATGCCGGCTCCGCCACAGGAATCCGAACCGGCAATAGTAAGCACTTTTTTCATCATTATTCCTCCTCCACTTTTGCCAATGCGCTAAAAAATACTTTCCAAAAATGATCCACCGGCGGGGGTACAAGAGCC
>JAAYGJ010000098.1 GCA_012727745.1 Clostridia bacterium
GATAAAAGTTATTACAACTACCGCAGCCAGTACGCTGCTCATCTGGTATGCGTGAGTAGCCCGGGTCATGAACAAGCCCAGCCCTTTGGTAGCCCCCAGCCATTCACCAATGACAGCTCCCATGACTGCATAGGTGGCGGCAATTTTTAAGCCGGCAAAAAAGGAAGGCAGGGCGGCAGGGAGCTTTACGAGCTTAATGATTTGCCAGGGGGAAGCTCCCATGACCTGGAGCATGTTTACCGTTTCCGGGTCGCTGGCCTCCATTCCTTCAACTATACTGACGGCCAGCGGGAAGAAGCAGACCAGGGCTACCACTACTATCTTGGGCATCAGGCCGTAGCCGAACAGGATGATAAACAAGGGGGCTACCGCAATAATGGGTATGGTCTGCGAGGTGACAATTAACGGGTAAAGCCCCTGCCTGATAATAGGGGACAGAGCCATGAGGAATGACAATAGCAGGGCTACTGTCACTGCGGCCAGCAGGCCGGTTAGCGCTGCCAGCACCGTGCTCTGGGAGTGGTGGTACAACAGGGGCAGGGAGCTTTTCAGCGTAACCAATACCTGCCCCGGCCCGGGTAAAAGCCAGCCAGGGGCACTGCTGACCCGCACGGCCAGGTCCCAGAGAATTATGGCAGCAGCGATAAAAGCCAGCGGTATGGAATAATTCTTTAGTGCACGCGATTTCACCGGAACTTGGCCACCTTTTCCGCCATGGTTACACCTTTAGGGGAATAGTCAATTTTAATGTAAGTCACCACCCGGGTTGCGCCTGAATCAATACAGGCCTGCTGGGCTTTTTTGATAATTTTCAGCAGCTCGTCAAGCTCACCTTCCATAGTGGTTTCCATGGGGCCTACCTCGTATTTGACCCCGGATTGCTGCACTACTTCGATGGCTTTGTCCACCACTTCGTAGCACCGTTCCTCCGTTACCATGGGCACTACCTGGAAACTGACATTAATGTTAGGCATTTATTTCGTCCTCCTTTTCCTGAAAAACTCTAATTAACAGCATCAACCCTGCGGTAATGGAAATATGTGCTTTTTCAGCAGCAAGCTGGTTGCTGATACCGTAAGGATTGCCGATGCTAAAGCAGGCGTTCTCCAGTTCCCAGCGAGCTCCTTTTACATAGACTCCCTTGACCTCTGAGGTTAAAGGCAACAGGGAAAATTCATCCCCGGGGCTGCCGGTGATAATGACAGGTTCAGGCGGGGCTACCAGGCTGATTTCGTTGAACTCGTCAACAATTTTCGTTTTCACCCCGTGGGCGAAGCCGGTACGCAAAAGGTGCACGTTGGCCAGGGAGTGGTCAAAGCGGGTTCCCAGGGCCCCGGCAATCAAGATTTCCTCGGGGCGCAAGGCCAGGGCTTCCTGGAAAGCCAGGGCGGTATCGGTGTCATCTTTGGCGGGAGGGTGTTCTTTGAGGGTAATGCCCTCCCGGGCATACTGGCTTTTTTCCGTGCTGGTAAGGGAATCGAAGTCCCCCACAATCATAGCAGGGGTGATGCCTGCTGCCCGGGCGTACCTGGCTCCCCCGTCGGCACAGATAACTGTATCATCGTGACGGGCGATTTGTCGCAGCCACTGGCTGTTAACATTGCCGGCGGCGATGATTAGACAGCGCAAAATTATTACCACCACCTCAAACAAGGATGAAACAAAATGCACACCCTGAGGAAGGTGTGCACGCCAGCTGGTTATTGTCTCCCTACGCGAGAATTATCTCGTTCAGGTTCTAAGGGTCAGGTGCTGCACAGCCCTTTCTCAACCCATAACATGGGCTCCCCCGAGTTATCGATTTTTGTTCAACACCATTATATAACTTTTCGGCAGCCAGTCAAGCAGGGTTGGCGTGAGCTTGTTTTTTATCAGTTGTGGCGGCCCGCAGCTGTTCTAATCCTATCATCCTGGGCTTGATTTCAAGCATTTAAAGCCTCCACAACCTCAACAGCATTATAATATTATAATAAACGCTTAATAAAGAAAATCAAAAGGCTGGCTAGTAACAACATCTAGCCAGCCTTTTTAAAAAATTTTTTGTATGCATCCTGTAATAGTGTAGTGTTTCAGCTTAGTTAGCGGAATTTGCGTTTGCGAGTTATCCAGAAATAGGACTGGAAAAGGTTTTGCGAAAAACCTACGAACCTATAGCTGCCTTGAGAGGCTGCAAGCGGCCATGTTTTTGACATGCATCATATATATATCTGGCCATTTCGAATACCCTTTTGGCATAGCCGTATTCGTTATCGTACCAGGCCATTACCTTTACTACCTTGTCATCAATTACCATTGTGGAAAGACCATCTACTACGGAGGAATGGGAAGCGCGGATTAAGTCACGCGATACCACTGGGTCTTCAGTATATCCCAGGATACCCTTCAAGATTCCATGGGAAGCTTTTTTGAATAATCTATTCACTTCTTCCTTTGTTGTGGCTTTTTTAACATTGGCAACAAAGTCCACTACCGATACGGCCTCTGTTGGGACGCGTAGAGCGATGCCGTTTAGCTTTCCTGCTAGATGGGGCATAACAGTGCCTATGGCCCTGGCTGCTCCTGTAGTTGTAGGGATGATCGAGAGGGCTGCACCCCTGGCCCGGCGCAAATCTTTATGAGGTTTATCGACCAGTTGCTGGTCAGCAGTATAGGCATGGATAGTTGATAAAGAGCCGTTTATTACCCCAAGGTTTTCATCGATAACTTTTACCAAAGGAGCAAGGCAATTAGTAGTACATGAAGCTGAGGAGATGACATAATCCTTTTCCGGATCAAAGGTGTCTTCGTTTATTCCCATGACTATCGTATTGTCAACATTTTTTCCGGGAGCAGTAATGATAACCCGTTTTGCGCCGGCATGCAAATGTTTTACTGCGTCTACCTTTTTCCTGAGCTTACCGGTAGCCTCTATTACTACATCCACATCTAGCTCATCCCAGGGCAGTTTTTCTGGATCCCTTTCAGAAAAAAAGGCGATGGTCTTACCATCTATTACTATGGCGTCATCAGTAGAATCTACACTATGGTCTAAGACGCCATATATGGAATCATATTTAAAAAGATGGGCATGGGCCTTGGGGCCACTAGTACTGTTAAGTGCAACAATCTCCATTTGGCTTTGGTCTTCTAACCATATCCTTAGGATGTTTTTTCCTACCCGACCAAAACCATTAATGGCAACTTTGGGTTTCATATCCAGTCGCCTCCCGTATTAAGTATTTACCCCGTAAATAGTATAACACATTTAATGCAATTATGCTACACTATTTAGGGTTTTTAACCAAAGTGCTATCCTTCTAGCGCCTTAATCGGTAGCCCGTTAAGTTGGGGATTACGCCGGCTGCTGCTCAGCGGCTTTGCTACTATCTTTACGGCTGTACTGAAAAATAGTATTATTTCCTTGCTTCCAGGACATGTTAATCCTAGAAATAAATTCATACAGGAAGGTCTTTTATGGTCAGCACACAAGCGCTTATTTTCATGTTTGTTACCTTGTTGATTTCCTTTCTACTGCCGATTATCCTGGTGATATATTTTCACAGAAAAGAGCGGATTTCTTTAAAGGCGGTGCTGGTAGGAGCGCTTGTTTTTATAGTTTTTCAGATGCTAACCAGGATACCGCTGCTTAATTATTTATCCGCACAGGAATGGTATCGAAGCCTGGCGACCAATTTATTTTTTGTCTCCTTGTTTCTGAGCCTTACGGCCGGGCTATTTGAAGAAGTGGGCAGGTTTATCGGCTTTAAATATTTCCTGAAAAACCAGCTGGAGCGAAAAAACGGCATTGCCTACGGTCTGGGACACGGGGGCATTGAAGCTATTTTGCTGGTGGGCTTTACCTACATCAATAATATTGTTATCAGCCTGATGATTAACTCCGGTACCTATGATAGCCAGATCGGGGCCCAGTTAGGCAGCCAGACGGCTGCTATAATTAAAAATCAGCTACTAAATACGATGCCGCTGGTTTTTGCCGCCGCAGGCCTGGAGAGAATCTTTGCTATGGTTATTCAGGTTGCCCTTTCGCTAATAGTTTTGTACGGGGTAATGGAACAGAGGCTAATATACCTAATTTATGCCATTCTGCTTCATGCCCTGGTAAATTTGCCGGCAGTAATTATTACCTCGCTGGGTTTAAGTTTATGGTTCAGCGAGTTCTATCTTTTAATCGTTGCTGTAGTAGCTTATTTGTATATAAAC
>JAAYGJ010000099.1 GCA_012727745.1 Clostridia bacterium
CCTCCTTAATATTAAAGATTTAGTGCCACAAGCATTTCAACATCATCTAAAATTATTATAGCACTCCTTAAATATTTAACAATGTTTATTTACAATTTCTGCCTATAAAATGAAGGTACAATTGTGGTATAAGCATCTTGTCAGGAGATGGTTAATACTGCTGCAAGTCAAATCAGCCTGCAAGAATCTTCACGAAAAACTCCCTGTTCCTGGGGCCGTCAAATTCACAAAAGTAGATCCCCTGCCAGGTGCCCAGCAGAAGGCTGCCGTCCCGGATTATCACAGTACAGGAAGATCCCATCAGAGATGCCTTGAGATGCGCGTGGGAATTTCCTTCAAGGTGGAAGTATTCTCCATGTACGGGATACGTCTTGTCCAGTGAGGAAAGCATGTCCCGCACCACATCCGGGTCGGCATTTTCGTTTATGGTAACCCCGGCCGTAGTATGTGGCACATAAATAACCGCAATACCGTCCCGGACATTGCTGTTTTTGACGATACCGGCAACCTTGGCGGTTATGTTGATAAACTGCTGCAGCTTTGTAGTTTGAAGCTGGATTCTCTTGTGCATGCGCCCACCCCTTTCCCTGTTATGTACCGTAAAATCAAAGTTTATTCCACCACGGCTTCACACGGTTTCACACACTTCAATCAGAAGGCCGCCGCTCTATATTGTGGTGGGTGTGCAAATAAAGCAGCCCGGTCATTTGACCGGGCACTATTTCTTGTGGCTGGGGCGGCAGGATTCGAACCTGCGATTGCGGGAGTCAGAGTCCCGTGCCTTACCGCTTGGCAACGCCCCAGTAAGTCGATACCTTTCTGTATTATACTATCACTATTGACCAATTCATGCAATAGCGAACCTCATATTTTATCAGTCAAGCGTTGTACTTCTTTGTAAGCCCTGTCTCCCTTGTGTCTGCTGACCAGGGTAAAGTACCCTGGGACATCCAGGTCAACATTGAAATCGCTCGACACCATTTCCTAGTTGAAAACGTTTATGCAGGCCAACTGCGGGAGCTTGGCTTTGCCTAGCAAAACGGCCGTCTTATCGAATTTGCGCACGATTGCATAAACTACTAAGTACCGGAAAAGATGAGGCCCTCATCGGGCCTCTTTAAATCTATAAATACCGATCAAATCGGTGTTTTTTCATGGTGGGGCTAACTGGGATCGAACCAGTGGCCTCCTGAATGTGAGTCAGGCGCTCTCCCCCTGAGCTATAGCCCCGTGTTATGGTGGACGTGAGGGGACTTGAACCCCTGGCCTCTTGAATGCGAACCAAGCGCTCTCCCAGCTGAGCTACACGCCCTTGTGCATTAAACATTGTAACGCAATCAACTGTAAAAATCAAGGGCGAAGAAATTGGCAGCAGCACCGTTATTATTACTGGGGCAATAATAATTTTTTGCCTGACGGGAGGAAATGAGGCAGGGGAGGCACGAATATATAGAAGCAAATAAAGTAACGCTGATAGTACTTTCAGAATAAATAGCCGCAGCAGGTTAAGCTTGCAGCAGGATCGCAGCGAAAGTACCGGCAAATGCCGCAGCAGACGGGGAGGAAGAATAATGGCCAGGCTGAAAGAAAGCGTTATCAATGCATTTGCTTTCGGCACAATAGGATTCGTTTTAATGATGAGCCTCATTTCCAGCTATTATGTCTATTTTTTGACAGATGTAGTTGGAATCGGAGCTGCGGTTGTCGGTTCGCTTTTACTGGTGGTTCGCATTGCTGATACCATTTCCGTGGTTGTCAGCGGGGGGATTGTGGAAAAAATAAGTTTACGCTGGGGTAAATACAGGTCCTGGCTGCTTGTTGCGCCCCCCATAGCAGCATGTTTTGCCATCCTGATGTTTACCAACCTTGCTTTGCCGCCCGGCATTAAACCTGTGTTTATGGGCTGCATGTACGTTTTGGCCCATATGTTTACCAACCTGTCGGAGGTATCTCAGCTGGCCCTCTACCCTGTTATTGCCACCACAACCGTGGAC
>JAAYGJ010000100.1 GCA_012727745.1 Clostridia bacterium
AGTGAACAGTGAATGGATCAGGCGTTCCCGGGTTTCACAGGCATGGGCGGTGCGGGGGTCTTTATGATCAATGGCTTCAAAGTAAGTTTCAATTACTTCTTCCGGCTGCATGCGGCTTATTAGTATGTCCTGCTCATTGCGGTGGTCGATATACTGATTTACCCATTCGCCCCAGGTTTTTTCAGTAATTTCCTCCAGCCGGCGGCCTTTAAGTGAACAGGCAAAACCATGGTGCCGCCCGGCATCGAGCCAGGCAGCAATTATTTGGTCTTTGTCTTTAACAACAACGGCCCGGCTGGCTCTCTGGCGGGGGGCCATGAAGGCTGGCAAAGGTTCTTCGAGCTTGTAGAGATTAACAGTTACTTCCTGCCCCAGGTAAGGACTAAGGTCCAGGCCAACATCTTTACTTAGTTCGTTATTATAGGCATAATATAGGACAACCGGATATTCACCTGATTGATGCAGAAATTTTTCTGGCAAACGACCGTTATAGCTTTTAATTTTATAGAAAACAGTCCAGCCGTATTGCTTTTAAAAAGCCATATCAGCAGGATCTACATCGCTAGTGGCTTCGGGATATTCGCTCAGTATCGCCAGCTGAGCGGCAAACTCCTCTGGCACCTGGTGCCAGCCGTCCTCCAGTTCCAGGTAAGCAGGGCTATCTGGCTGGTGGCAGTAGCGGTATTGTTTGCTGCTAGTAACGGTACCTTCTTCCAGGACATATTTAAAAGCCAGGAAGTCTTTGGCACCGGTCCAGCTGGCAGGAGGAGCCTCGCACTTGGCCAGGGGCTCTAGCAAAGCTAGCAGGCGCTGGGTGAGCTGTTTATCGTCCAGGTTTATCAGTTGCCGGAGGTCGCCGTCCCCTTGTTGCGCATAGTATTCCAGGCCTACAATTTGGGCCTGGGTGGCGTCGGCCTCAGCTGTAACAGGTTGGGGCTGGCAGCCGCTAAAGTTTAGCAGCACCAACGTTATTAATAATAACAGTAATAGTTGACGGTTCATCGCTTACCTTTCTCCTTCGGGTTATACAGTATTTTTCACTAATTAAGGAAAAACAGCAACTACATAACCATATTTGGTTACTATGACGCACTATGTTGCCATTATGTTCCCTCCGGGCTGATAAAAAATACGCTTCCCAGCTTTGCCTGGCCCGAACGAGGAGATAAGCAGGTTAAGGCGACTGAAACGGACTTTTGCTTGCAGGCTTTTTATAAACTACGATATAATAGGCCCGGAAGTCAGCATAAGCACACCGGGCCATGTTTATGTTTCGCTTTCAGATTAATAATTACCTTTCATGGCGCGGGTGCTGTTTTACTATCAATATAGCCTGGGTAAGGGCCTGGTAGATGTCTGCCCGGTGCTGGGCTTCCAGCATCGCCAGTTTGGCATATATTTCTCCTTTTACCCGGACTGTATAGCGGGGCGGCAGACGGTTCAGGGTCAGAGCAACAATATCATAACGGCAGTTTTCACATTTACAAACTTCCGGGTACTGAGCCAGGACCTGATCCAGTAGTTCCCAAACACAGTCTTCCATTTGATTTTTCAGCATGTATTTACTGGACATGGTGGGAACTCCCCCTCTCCTGTTTTGGTAATTATTCGTGTTTTGCCCCTTTACTTCCTGCATTTAGCTGACAGGAATTATAATAAAAGTGCGAATAAAAGTGCGCAGGTAAAACTACCGGCTCCAAGATAAACTTTAGGGATAAAATGTTGTACTGCGCGAGAGCAAGGGGCAGGTTTAACTGGAGAGCACCTAAATGGGGGCGGCTAGAAGGGGGAAGAGGGGCCTGCCTTTCACATCTTCTTGGAGGTGTGCCGTTATTTGCAGAATATTACTATACCTGCCTATGCCAAAATAAATCTGACTCTGAGGGTTTTAGGCCGACGGCCTGACGGTTATCACGAAATCAGTACCATAATGCAGAGTATTGCCTTAAAAGATACTGTCAGTATAAGCAAATCTGACCGGGGTATCCAGCTTGAAATTTCAGGAGCTGATCTGCCGAGTGGGCCTGACAACCTGGCCTACCGGGCAGCGGCTCTTTTACAGCATAAATATAATTTCCCTGGAGCAAACATTTCCCTGGTTAAAAAAATTCCCCTGGCAGCCGGTCTGGCCGGTGGCAGTGCTGATGCAGCTGCAACCTTACTGGGGCTCAATTACCTTTATAATCTGGGATTAAGCCCAGGGCAATTAGCTCGTGAAGGAGCTGCTTTGGGGTCGGATGTGCCTTTTTGTGTCCTGGGGGGGACAGCCCTGGGCCAGGGTCGGGGGGAGGCGTTAACTCTCCTGCCAGCGCCAGCCAGGCTCTGGCTGGTGCTGGTTAAGCCCGGTTTTGCTGTTAGCACCGCAACTGTTTATAAAGAATGGGATGTTAACCCGTCATGGCGAACTGCGGCACCCCCTGACGAAAAAGCTGCTCTGGCAGCTTTGCACACTGGCGAATGGCAACAACTTCTCAGCACCCTGGGGAATGAACTGGAGAGTATTACCTGCCGCCTTTATCCTGAAGTAGCAGTCATAAAAGCTCGCCTTAGGGAGGCAGGAGCCAGAGCGGTTGTCATGTGTGGCAGTGGCCCTACAGTTTTTGGAGTTGCGGCTAATGAAACAGAGGCAGTCCAAATCGCTGCCCGCTTAAAAAACAGCTACCCGGAAGTGCTGGTTAGTCATACCTTGTAGGCGGTCTCATAGAAGTTGCTAACAAGGCATTGATTTCAAGGAATGCTTATCTATATAATTATAAAGATAACCATATAGTAAGTAAGGCCATTTAGTAGCTGACCGCGTGACGGCATATCTATATTCAGGGAGGCAGCTAAATGAAGAATTTGCTCAATGGAAAACTCGATAATTATAAACCTTTACGAGAGATAGTTTTTGAAGCTTTGCGGGAAGTTATTATTAAGGGCCAGCTTAAGGCTGGGGAGAGGCTTATGGAGGTACAGCTGGCGGAAGAGCTGGGTGTTAGCCGTACCCCGGTAAGGGAAGCTATCCGCAAGCTTGAACTGGAAGGCTTGGTAGTCATGATTCCGCGCAAAGGTGCCTATGTGGCCGATATGTCTGTCAAGGATATTGCTGATATCTTTGAGATCCGGGCTGCACTGGAATCTCTGGCAGCCGGCCTGGCCTGTGAAAGTATTACTGAGGAAGAAATGGAAGAACTGGAACGGATGTTGATTAAGTTTGCTGAATGCGTGCATAAAGGCGAGCTGGAAAAATTGGTAGAGGCTGATACCCAGTTTCATGAAATAGTTTATCGGGCCAGTCGCAACAAACGTCTGGTGCAGATTATAAGCAATTTGCGCGAGAATATCCAGCGTTTTCGGGCTATTTCCATGGGAATGGCGGGTCGGATGCGTGAAACCCTGGAAGAGCATAAGCGACTGGTAGAGGCGATTAACGCACGCAACGTAGAACTGGCACGGCGGATAGCCCGGGAGCATATCGAGAACTCGGAGAACAAAGTAATGGAAGCTATCCGCGATGAAATGCGTGTCAGCAATAACCGCGAGGCCGGGGAGGGGTAGAGTTTGCAGGTAGATGCCATCGTCCTTGCCGGGGATAAAGAGGGACGGTCATTGATACCAATTGGGGCACGCCCGATGCTGTCCTGGGTAATATCGGCTCTTCTGGCATGCGATAATATCCGCCGCCTGGCTGTTGTTGGGGAGCCCAAACTGGCCCCTATTCTTCCTGCGGGAGTTCCCTTGGCAGCTGCCGGTAAGACAAGTGTTGACAGCGCTTTAAACGGCGCAGCAGTTTTCCCTGATGCTGAATGGTTACTTTTGGTTACAGGAGATGTGCCCTTACTTACACCTGAGGCTATCAGGGATTTTTTAAGTCGCTGCCAGGAACGGCAGGCTGATTTTTATTATCCTGTTGTAAGGCGCGAAACTAATGAAAAAAATTATCCCGGGGTAAAACGTACTTATGTCCGCTTGCGGGAAGGCACTTTCACCGGCGGCAATATGGTTTTAATCAAGACCAAGGCGCTTTATGTTTGCGCTGCCCGGGGGCAGGAGCTGGTACGCCTGCGTAAAAGTCCCCTGGCGCTAAGCCGCCTTATCGGCCTGAAGTTTATAATTAACTTTTTATTACACCGTTTATCCATTGCTGAAGTAGAAAAGCATTTTTCACATTTATTAGGAACTCAGGGCATAGCTATAATCAGCCCCTATCCAGAAATCGGTTTTGACGTAGATAAGGAGAGCGATCTAGAACTGGTGAGGCAAGCACTTGCCTGAGAAGCGAGAGGTAAGAAATGGGAAGTGCGCCCTTGATAGAATTTTGCCTACGCCCAGCTCACATCCCAAAGGGAGGGTTTTATCATGTTAGAAGCCACTGCCGTCATCCTAGCGGCCGGACAGGGTAAACGGATGCGTTCTGCAATTCCCAAAGTATTGCACCGGCTAGCCGGACGAACACTGGTAGAGTATGTCCTGGCAGCGGCCAGGGAGGCTGGCATAAACAAGAGCATTTTGGTTATTGGCCATGGCGCAGTAATAATCCGGGAGACCCTTGGCGATAACTATAACTATGTTTTACAGGAGCCCCAGCTGGGTACCGGTCATGCCCTGGCCCAGGCCCGAGAGGCTGCCGGTCAGGCTGACACTATTTTAGTACTTAGTGGAGATGTTCCCTTGCTTAAGCCCGGGACCCTGGCCAGGCTTATCGAACGTCACCAGCAGAGTGGAGCAGTTGTTACCATTTTGACAGCAGAGGTAGACAATCCTAGCGGCTACGGTCGCATCAAGCGTAATAAAGAGCAACGGGTAACGGGCATTGTTGAAGATAAGGATGCCACGCCCCAGGAGAAACAGATTAACGAAATAAACAGCGGGATTTATTGTTTTGCTTCCTCGTTCCTCTGGCCCGCTCTGGCCAGCTTAAGGCCGGACAATGTTCAGGGGGAATATTATCTGACTGATGTGGTTGCCCTGGCCTGTCAGCAAGGCTTACCCATTGCGACCCTGATGACCGATACACCGGAAGAGGTGCAGGGAATTAACGACCGGGCCCAGCTGGCCCGGGCTGGAGCTGTTTTACGCCGGCGGATAAATACTAGCCTGATGCTGGCCGGGGTAAGCATTATTGATCCTACTGCCACCTACATTGATATTACTGTTAAGATAGGGGCTGACAGCGTTATCTACCCAGGTACAATTATCGAAGGGGCAACTACTATAGCTGACGGCTGTATTATTGGGCCAGGTACTACTATTCGTGACAGCCAGGTTGGCCCGGGTACTACTATTACGCAGGCGGTAGTGCAGCAATGCAGTATTGGGCCCGATTGTAAGATAGGACCTTTTGCTTACTTGCGGCCAGGGACGGTGCTGGAGAAAGGCGTTAAAGTGGGGGATTTTGTGGAAATCAAGGCTTCCTTGATCGGTCCGGGCTCCAAGGTACCCCATCTTACTTACCTGGGGGACACAACAGTCGGGGCAAAGGTAAATATTGGTGCGGGAACGATTACCTGTAATTATGACGGCCAAAAAAAATGGCAGACAATAATAGAAAACGGTGCCTTTATCGGCAGCAACGCCAATCTGGTGGCTCCAGTTAAAGTAGGTCAGGGTGCGAAGGTTGGGGCAGGCTCAACTATTACGAAGGATGTTCCGGCCGGAGCCCTGGCTATTGCCAGGCAAAGGCAGGTTAACCTACCCCAGCGGGGTAAAAAAAATGACGAGCCAGGCAGGACAATTAATGAAAAAGGCGAACAATGATTATATCATATATAGATCTGGAGGCCTTAAATAGAGACATGGAGATAGACAAGCGGCGATTAAAGATTTTTAGCGGCAATGCAAACCCTCGCTTGGCCCAGGAGATTAGCGCCTACCTGGGAGTACCAATGGGGGCAGCTAGAGTCGACCGTTTCCAGGACGGTGAAATAAGCCTGGTAATTGACGAGAGTGTGCGCGGTGCCGATGCATTTGTCATCCAGCCTACCTGTGAACCTGTTAATGATAATCTGATGGAGCTGCTAATTTTGATCGATGCTCTGCGCCGGGCTTCGGCCAAACGTATCACGGCTGTAATACCTTATTATGGCTATGCCCGCCAGGAGCGTAAGACCAGAGCCCGGGATCCTATTTCAGCCAAGCTGGTAGCTAATTTAATTACTGCTGCCGGGGCTGACCGGGTCGTGGCCATGGATCTCCATGCTGCAGCTATCCAGGGGTTTTTTGATATCCCGGTGGACCACCTAACAGCGGTACCGATCCTGGCTGACTATTTTAACAGCAAAGGTTTTGATGATGTAATAGCAGTTTCCCCGGATCTTGGCGGGGTTACCCGTGCCCGCAATTTTGCGGAACGGATTGGGGCCGATATAGCAATAATAGACAAGAAACGCCCAGAACCCAATGTGGCCGAAATAATGACCCTCATTGGTGACGTAAAAAATAAAACAGTCATTATGGTAGATGACCTGATCGATACCGCCGGGACGATCTGCCAGGGGGCAGAATCCCTGTTGGAGCAGGGAGCGAGTGCTGTTTATGCTTGCTGCACCCACCCGGTTCTTTCTGGTCCGGCCCGGGAACGGTTGCTGGCTTCACCACTGCAGGAAGTAGTTATTTGCAATACCATTCCCACTGCGGCAAATATGGAGATACCAAAATTAAAAATCTTGTCAGTAGCCCCGCTGTTAGGCGAAGCCATTATTCGCATTTTTAATGACCAGTCTGTTAGCGAACTTTTTGACTAGGTATTGTCGTCTGGTGGGGGCGCACTGTCTTTTTTACTAACAAAGGGCAGGCGTTCCCAGCGACTGGTTACCGCAGTTTTTAATTTGCGGGTATAGTGTCCGGCTTCGCCCAGAATATTATTGACGCTGTTGCAGGCTACCTGCCATTTTCCTTTTAACAGGCCAGCGGCCTTGTGCAAGTTCTCTTCAGCACCGCTTTTAACGATGACGGCGTCGCGGCCGCAGGTGATTACCAGGTTATTTTCTAAAACCCTGGGACTATGAAGCGGGCCGCTTTTTATTTCCAGCGACCGGATAGTGCCGTCCTGGGGGTCAAAATAAAAGTCATTTACTGTGCCCAGTATAGTGC
>JAAYGJ010000101.1 GCA_012727745.1 Clostridia bacterium
GCGGCAGTACTAGTGTTTGTCGGACCAATTGGTAAATCGGCGCAGTTTCCTCTACACGTATGGCTTCCAGATGCCATGGAAGGTCCGACACCGGTCAGTGCTCTGATCCATGCCGCTACTATGGTAGCAGCCGGAGTTTATTTGCTGGCTCGGGCTTTTGTCCTTTTTGCCACCCTGCCGCAAGTTATGCTGCTTATTGCCTGGGTAGGCGGTTTTACGGCTCTTTTTGCGGCTACTATTGCCATTACCCAGACTGACATCAAGCGTATCCTTGCTTTTTCTACTTGCAGCCAGCTGGGTTATATGGTGATGGCCATGGGCGTTGGCAGTATGACAGCTGGAATGTTTCATCTGACAACCCACGCCTTTTTTAAAGCCCTCCTTTTCCTGGGAGCCGGCAGTGTTATTCATGCCCTGAACGGTGAGCAGGACATCTTTCGCATGGGTGGCCTTTGTAAAGACATGAAAGTCACCGCAACAACCTTTATTATCGGTGCCCTGGCTCTTGCCGGAGTTCCGCCACTGGCAGGTTTCTGGAGTAAGGATGAAATCCTGGCTGCAACCTATGCCAATGGTTATACCGGTCTTTACTTAATCGGTACTATTGTTGCTTTCCTGACTGCTTTTTATATGTTCCGCTTGATATTCGTTGCCTTTTTTGGCCGGCGACGCGCCGGTATCCAAGGCCATGAATCACCGCCTACCATGACCGTACCTTTAATTGTCCTGGCGGTTCTTTCGATAGTAACCGGTTTTGTCGGCGCACCTTTTGTTAGCCACGGTTTTAGCAGTTTCGTTTATTATGGTGAGCCCCATCATATTGACCCCAATTATGCAGTGATGCTCATATCAACTGTGGTGGCTCTAGCAGGCATTGGCCTGGCCTGGCTGCTTTATGGTCGTCCTAGCGATATACCAGAACGGATTAAGACCCGTTGGCAAGGTGCCTATACTGTGCTGGTTAACAAGTATTATATTGACGAAATCTACCTGTTCCTTTTCCACCGGGTTGTGATGGTTGTTGCCCGTGCATTTAACTGGCACGATCGTCATGTTGTGGACGGAATATTTGATGGTATTGGTAGACTTACCTGTGCTTCAGGCCGGAAACTGCGTCTGATCCATACAGGGAACTTGCAGACCTATGCCCTGGTGATTTTTGCCGCGGTAGTTGTCCTCGTTCTCTGGACAGCGGCACCGGTGTTAGGAGGGGTTAACTGGTGACATTTCCCATCTTGACAGCTATAATGCTGGCCCCGTTAGTGGGACTGTTATTTATCCTGGCCATTCCAGAAAGGGAACAACTTACGATCAAGATTACCGCAGCGGCAGCTACTTTTGTTTCTCTGGTGCTGTCGATCATAGTTTATGTGCAGTATGAAATTTCCAGTGGTGGGTTGCAGTTCCTGCAGGATATTCCCTGGATAACTGGCTTTAATATTAACTATTCGGTAGGAGTTGATGGTATCAGCGCACCGATGGTGTTGCTGACGGCCATAGTTATCTTTACCGGTGTATTTGCCTCCTGGGATATGACCAACCGGATAAAGGAATTCTTTATTTTCCTTTTACTACTGGTAACCGGGGTCTTTGGTGTGTTTATCAGCCGTGATCTCTTTTTCTTTTATCTCTTCTTTGAAGTTGCGGTTATACCCATGTACCTGCTAATAGGCATCTGGGGCAGTACCCGCAAAGAGTATGCGGCTATGAAACTGACCCTATATCTATTAATTGGTAGTGCTTTTGCCCTGATCGGCATCATTGCCGTGTTCTTTTATGCTTCTCAGCAACTGGGCTTTGCGACTTTTGATATTCAAACCCTGGCAACGGTTAATTATGATTTAGCTTTCCAAAAATTTGCCTTCTTCTTGTTTATGATTGGCTTTGGGGTGCTGGTGCCTATCTGGCCGTTGCACCTGTGGTCGCCGGACGGTCACGTAGCAGCGCCTACGGCCGTGAGCATGTTGCACGCCGGGGTGCTAATGAAACTGGGCGCTTACGGTTTAATCCGGGTAGGAGTTTTCTTTTTCCCTGAAGGAGCAAAATACTGGGCCCCGGTGATTGCCGTTCTCTGTATCGTGAATGTGGTTTATGGGGCCATGGTTGCCATGGTACAAAAGGACTTGAAATTTGTTATTGGCTACAGCAGCGTCAGCCATATGGGCTATGTGCTGCTGGGCATTGCTGCCCTTAATACCTTGAGCCTGGATGGGGCCGTAGCCCAGATGTTTGCCCATGGCATTATGACAGCCCTTTTCTTTGCTCTGGTAGGTAATATCTACCACAAGGCCCACACCAGGGAGATCGCTCGCTTTGGCGGCCTGGCGCACCAGATGCCCCGGGTGGCGGCAGCTTTTCTCATCGGCGGCCTGGCCTCACTGGGTTTGCCGGGACTTAATAATTTTGTCGCCGAGTTCTTGATCTTTATGGGCGCTTTTACCC
>JAAYGJ010000102.1 GCA_012727745.1 Clostridia bacterium
GCCTTGGCCCACAACCTGGCGGCAGTTACACCGGGCGACCTGGAACGGGTGTTTTTCTGCAACAGCGGTACCGAAGCGGTGGAAGGGGCCTTAAAGTTGGCCCGGGCCGCTACCGGGCGCGGTAAGATTATTTATTGCGATAATTCTTTTCACGGCAAAAGTTTAGGTTCTCTGTCGGTTACCGGGCGGAAAAAATACCAGCAGCCCTTTGGGGAGCTGCTGCCCGGCTGCGAGTCAATACCTTTCAACGACCTCAAAGCCCTGGAAGCCAAGCTCTCCCCGGGTGACGCGGCGGCCTTTATTGTGGAGCCGATCCAGGGCGAAGGCGGGGTTATTGTCCCCGATGACGGCTACTTACAGGGGGCGCGGGAGCTGTGCGACCGTTACGGCAGCCTGTTGATTGTTGATGAAATCCAGCCCGGTTTTGGCCGCACCGGCTACCTTTTTGCCTGCCAGCGTGAAGGAGTTGTGCCGGATATTCTCTGCCTGGCCAAGTCACTGGGCGGCGGCGTCATGCCTATCGGCGCTTACGTGGTGCGGACTGCTGTTTGGGACAAGGCCTATGGCAGTAAGGACCGGGCGACAATGCATACTTCCACCTTTGGCGGCAACAGCCTGGCGGTAGCAGCTGGTCTGGCGGCTTTGCAGGCTATTGTGGAACAGGACCTGCCGGCTAAAGCAGCTGCCAGGGGTAATTTCTTACTGCAAAAGCTGCACCGGTTAAAGGAAAAATGCGACATTATTAAGGAGGTCCGGGGCCGCGGTCTCTTGATCGGCCTGGAGTTCAAACAGCCGGTGGGAGGGCTGTTAAACAGGCTTACCCGGGGGAAGGTTAACGAGCTGGCCGGCGAGTATTTCGGCTCGCTGGTAGCGGGGGAGCTGATGAATAAGCACCGGATTATTACCGCTTACACTTTGAATAACCCCAATGTGATCCGCCTGGAGCCCCCCTTGATTGTTTCTGAAGCGGAGCTGGAGCAGGTGCTGGCGGCTCTGGAGGAGATTTTAGGCAACCTTGGCTTTCTGGGGGTAACTTTGAGCAGCACCAAGACCGTCCTGGGTTCATTGTTTAAACGCAGCTAAACATATTTTTTCTGCCTCCCAGGCAAACTAAATAGGCAAGGTGGTAGCAGCCGGTACTAGTAGAAAATACTACACTGTGTATTTAATGGGGTTTAACCGGCGGTTGCTACCTTTAACAAGTTATAACCCGGGGAGGCATTTATTTATGGCTAACAATGTAGTTGTCTATACCACCCCTAGCTGACCTGCCTGCGCTGAGGTGAAAGAGTATCTTTCCCGGCAGGGCATCAGCTTTACGGAAAAGGATATCAGCAGTGACGAAAACGCGCTGGAGGAGATGGGACGGCTGGCCGGGCAGACGGCTGTTCCTACCCTGCTAGTTGATGGCAGGATAATTGTAGGTTTTGATGAGAATCGCTTGCGAAAAGTATTTAATTGAATGAAGGCCGGGCTAACCCGGCCTGGTTTTTATTTCCAGAAGCAGTGCGTATTAGCTTTAAGCTGCCAGGGCAAAATGATACCTGGTAAATAATATATTCAGCTAAAGGAGGCCGAATAAATGGCTGGTTTAACCCAGGCAGAATTAATGTCACTGCGGGAAAACCTGAGTAATGAGATGTTAATGATGCAGAAGTTCGGGGCTTATGCCGCCCAGTGCAGCGATCCCCAGTTAAAACAGGTGCTCAGCTCGGTACAGCAGGCTCACCAGCGCCATTACAATACTTTGATCCGTCACCTGGGCGGACAAAACATAATGTAGGGGGTGTAAAAGGATGTCTTTTCACGGCTTTGATGATATGACTATTTGCAGCGATTGCC
>JAAYGJ010000006.1 GCA_012727745.1 Clostridia bacterium
AGGTCATTCAGCAGCTCTAAGCGCTCGAGCAAGGGTTTGGCCATCAGCTTTTTCCCCCGCAGGTAAAGAATATCAAAAGCCATATAGTATACCGGGATAGTTTTGGCCAGCCCCTGTACTCTGGCAGAACTTCTAACTAAATCGCGCTTGAGCAGGCGGTAAAAATCAGGGTTGCCCTCCTCGTTTAAGGAGATAACCTCCCCGTCCAAAAGGGTGTCGGCCGGCAAAAATGTGGCGAAAGCCGCTGCTATCTCCGGGTACTGTTTATTGCGGCAGTTTAGCCTGCGATTAATCAGGCGGATGTCCCCGTTGTAATTGCCGGCTGTACAGCGTATCCCGTCCCACTTGATTTGAAAATAATAGTCTTCCCCATCAAAGGGTTCCGAAAGCGGGGTAAGCTCCATAGGCTTAATTACCGGGATTCCCATATTTATCGCCTCAACCAATTGTTTTGCCTGTTATCTGCGCCCACTTCTCAAAATAATCGCTAGTAGTACCAGTGTATCCTCCCACCCCGTTAAAATCTTGCTCTTTTTTTTGCACTTTTATTAAAAAGTTCTTGACAACCCCATTAATGTGGACTATTATAGTCTTAGTTAAAAAATAGAAAGGTTTAGGGCTTAGATGGAAATTATCCGCCGTAACACTGATTACGGGATCCGGGCGCTGGTATACCTGGCGGCCAATCCCGAAACCGTGACAACTGCCAGGGATATAGCCGATACCATGGAAATACCCCTTGGCTTTTTGCAAAAAATCATGCAAAAATTTGTCCATAAAGGCCTGGTAATTTCGCACCGGGGTACTCATGGCGGTTTTTCCCTGGGTAAGAACCCAGACCAGATAACTGTGCTGGACATCGTAGAAACTCTGCAAGGCAAACCGACCATGAATAAATGCTTTCTTGGCAAAGAAGCTTGTCCCCGGGCTGCAAAATGCAAGCTTAAAAATACCTGGCTACAAATGGAACAAAAAATACTATCTTTTATGGAGGAAACTACTTTACAGGACCTGGTGGAACAGCTTAATGCTGATGATTCTTAAAAGGAGGTGCCCGATTACCCCAAATTTTATTTTGCCACAATGTATACTATTTTTGTCTTGTTGCTATCTGTAAAACAAAATTATTAAATTTCCGATATAAGATAAGGGGGATGGAGAAACATGTTTTGTTATCAGTGCGAACAAACAGTAAATGGCACCGGTTGCACTAAAGCAGGTGTCTGCGGTAAAAATGAAGACCTGGCCAGCCTGCAGGATACTTTAACTATCGCTTTAAGGGGCATTGCTGCCTATGCTTACCATGCCCGTGAACTGGGGGCAACAGATGAAAAAGTTGACGCCTTCCTGGCTGAAGGCCTGTTTAGCACCCTTACCAATGTGAACTTTAACCTGGAAAGCCACATCGCTATGCTGCTGAAAGCCGGGGAAATAAACTTACGGGCCATGGAGCTCCTTAACAAGGCCCATGTAGAACGTTTCGGCGTCCCGGAGCCGACCAAAGTACAGGTAGGTACCAAAGCTGGCCCTGGTATAGTCGTTACCGGGCATGACCTCCTTGATCTCTACGAACTATTGCGCCAGACAGAAGGTAAAGGCATAAACGTCTACACACACGGGGAAATGCTACCGGCCCATGCTTACCCGGAACTAAAAAAATTCCCCCACCTGGTCGGCAATTACGGTACGGCCTGGCAGAACCAGCGCCGGGAATTTGAAGAGTTTTCCGGCGCCATCCTGGGAACTACCAACTGCGTTTTAATACCCAAGGAATCTTACAAAGACCGGATGTTTACCTGTGGTATCGCCGACCTGCCCGGGGTTACCCATATCAAAGACCGCGACTTCACCCCGGTAATTGAGAAAGCGCTGGCACAGCCACCTCTGCCGGAAAATCTGGGACCAAGCACCATGACCGGCTTCCATCACAACCCTGTGCTGGCCCTAGCTGATAAAATCATTGCTGCTGTAAAAGCAGGTAAAATCCGCCACTTCTTCCTGGTCGGCGGCTGTGACGGCTCCAGGCCCAGCCGTAACTACTACACCGAATTCGTTCAGAAGCTGCCTGAGGATTGTGTTGTCCTGACCCTTGGCTGCGGCAAGTATCGCTTTAACTACCTTGATCTCGGCGAGATAGACGGCATTCCCCGTCTCCTTGACATGGGGCAGTGCAACGATGCTTACTCTGCCATCCAGGTAGCAGTAGCCCTGGCTGAAGCTTTTGACTGCGGTGTAAATGACCTGCCGCTCAGCCTGGTATTATCCTGGTTTGAGCAGAAAGCAGTAGCAATCCTGCTCACCCTGCTACACCTGGGAATTAAAAACATTCGCATCGGCCCCAGCCTGCCTGCTTTCATAACGCCTAATGTGCTGAAGGTTTTGCAGGAAAATTACAACCTGCAGCCCATCACCACCCCTGAAGAGGACATCAAGGCTATCCTCGGTTAAATAAAATAATCTAAATATGCATTGAACATTTAATGGAATATACCGGTATTGTCATCTTGACCTATCAGGTTGACAGATACCGGTATTTTCTATTAATTGCCATCGAACTTTTCTTCTTGCCCAGTTTAACTGACCCCATTTTGCCACGGCAGACCCTTAAAAATGTATTTATCAGTAGTTAATAGAGAAAAATAAAAAGGCCCGGGCCTTAAGCTCCGGGTTGTTGGTAGGAATAACTTAAGAAGGAGGATTGATGCCAGGAATGGCAAATCAAAACCAGCACATCCACTGTATCGTTAATAATTGTCACTACTGGTCTAGTGGCAACAGGTGTGTTGCCAATGAAATTCTGGTAGCCTCAGATGAATTCGGCATGGACCAGCCCGACCGCATCGATGCTACGATGGCCAAACAATTGTCCCCTACCTCAGTAGACGACTGCATGTCTACTTGTTGCAAAACTTTTGTTCCCCGGGGCTCTGCCGATGTTAACGCCGACAGCATCCAGAGGATGTCCTAACACTTTGAACCCGGCTGCCTGCAGCCGGGTTCAAACATTTACTCTGTTGCGGAGAGGATTGCCATTTATTTAACTGCATGATATTATGCTTCCGTAATATTTTTTATTATAAGCTTGCTAAGTTATTTAACAAATATATACTATGCGGAGTGGAGTGACTGATTAAATGGCGGAAACATTGTGGCAGGCTCTACAAGGGCTGGATAACCTGGTTAAAGTATTTCTTCTTTCGATGCTGCCTGTAACTGAACTAAGGGCTACTATTCCCCTGGCCGTAGCCCTAGAAATACCCCTGGAAAAAGCTTTCATAGCTGCCTACCTGGGCAATATCTTGCCCGCTCCCTTTATACTTCTCCTTTTAGAGCCTCTATCGCGGCACTGGCGTTTTCTGGCCAATATTGTCAACTGGAGCTACCGGCGCAGCGCCCGCAACCGTACCCAAATTGAAAAATACGGTCCCTGGGGTTTACTTTTATTCGTAGCTATTCCTTTGCCGGCAACCGGTGTTTGGACGGGCAGCCTGATAGCCTCCCTCTTACGCCTTCCTTTTTTTACATCGCTGCTAGCCATAGCTGGAGGCGCCCTGGTAGCTGCTATCCTGGTCTCCCTGGCAACAATAGGAATTTTTAAACTGGCCAGTGTTTTATCCTGGCTGGCCATAGCGGCACTAATTTTACTGCTAGTTATCTGGTGCTGGTTAAAGGGACGCAGGTGAACCGCTCACACTTAGAACATTATCGTTGAAGAAATTACAATGCCTACAATAATCCCGGCAACAATACCGAAAGTTGCCGAATGGCCATGAGAGCAAGCATGAGCATCAGGAATTAAGGAATCACAGGTTATATAAAGCATTGCGCCGCCGGCAAAGCCCAGGGCAACTGCCAGCGTATATGCAGAAATCCCCCCGACAATAACGCCCACCAGCGCGCCAATACCCATAGGCAAGCCCACCAGAAATGTGCCTATAATTGTCCTCCCTTTAGTAACGCCCCCCAGCAGTAAGGGGGCGGTTATGGCCATGCCCTCAGGTATTTTTTGCAGGGACATAATAATAGTTAATTTAAAGCCCAGGGACATTCCCACCGCAAAACTGGCACCCACCGCCAGGCCCTCGGGAAATGAGTGCATGGTCAGGCCTATCGCCAACAAAATTCCGGCCCTTAAGTACCTTGATTTTTTATCAGCAACGACCTCGTGGGAATGGGGTATATATAAATCAATGACAGATATAATAATCGCTCCCCCTACAAGACCAATTAAACCGTAAGCTATGGGGGCAATCTCCAGAGCTTCCGGTATTAAATCAAAGCAGACAATTGAAATCATAACCCCACCGGCAAAACCCATAATAACACTTAAAAAACCCCGGCTGATCCGCCCGCAGGCAACCGTAATCAGCCCTCCCAGCATTGTCCCCAGTCCCCCCGCCAATAGGCCGATAACAAAAACCTCTAAAACTCCATTCAATCTTTTTTCTACCCCCTGGTAATAACATCCAAATCACAGGCTGTTTCTGTAAATAACGCTATATCCCTTTCGCCTCCGATACTGAAAATCCTTCTCAAACTTTAACACAACTGCTAGGCGACAAGTCCTGTTTACACTAGTATGGATTTTTGCCTTTTGGCTCACTCTAAAGCTGGAGGTGTTAAATTTGAAGGGTAACACTACCAGTTGGGTTGTTGCCGGGCTTGGTATCGTTGCAACAGCAATAGGTTCCCGGTTGGTGAAAGGTCGCTTCGGTGCCGGTGTTACCGGCTTCGGAATGGCCCACCTGTTACTGGGAGCGCTGGATATGTTCCGGCCAAGCATTAATAAAAGTTGACACCTCGAAAAGGGGCGCCGGTTAAAACCTGCGCCCTTATATTAGCCTCGCCAAAGGACCGGGCCGGTTAAACCATGCCAAAAGCCCAGGTAAACACCTGAGCTTTTAAAATAACTGCTGCTGGCTAAGTCTATTTCAGTTCACTCACAAATTGCTTTAAGCGCTCCAGACCAGTATTAATGGCATCCATAGAGGTTGCATAAGACATACGCATATAAGGTTCCGCGCCAAAGGCAACGCCCGGCACGACTGCTACCTGGAAGTGATTTAACAGCGCCGCAGCCACATCTGTCGAATTATTGAGTTGCTGGTCCCGGAATTTACGGCCAAACAGTGCGCCGATATAAGGAAAGACATAGAATGCGCCTCCGGGTTTATTGCAGGTAATACCCGGCAATTCCCTTAAGCCCGCCAAAATACGATTGCGACGCTGCTCAAACTCCTGGCGCATGGCCTTTACCGGTTCCTGGCTGCCGGTGAGGGCGGCCAGCGCAGCTTTCTGCGCTATGGAATTAGGGTTGGAGGTGGACTGGCTCTGTAAATCAGTCATGGCCTTGGCAACATTGGCGGGAGCAGCAGCATAACCTATCCGCCAGCCGGTCATAGCATAGGTCTTTGAGACTCCGTCGATCAGGACTGTCCGGGCTTTAATTTCCGGACCCAGGGCAGCAATGCTGGTGTGGCTGCCGCCGTCGTAGAGCAGTTCGGCATAAATCTCATCAGAGAGGACCACCAGATCATGGGCCAGTATCACCTCTGCCAGGGCTTCCAGCTCCCCGCGGCTATAGACGCTGCCGGTGGGATTGCAGGGTGAGTTCAAGACTATCATCTTGGTGCGAGGGGTAACTGCCTCTTTGAGGGCGGCCGCGCTTAATTTAAAATCAGTATTAGCATCAGTATTGATCACCACCGGCACCCCGCCGGCCAATTTTATCTGTTCATAGTAGCTTACCCAGTAAGGAGCACTGATGATTACTTCATCGCCCTCGTTAAGTAGAACCTGCATGGCATTATAAAGGGAGTGTTTAGCGCCGTTGGATACTACAATCTCAGACGGTTCATAGCTGACCCCCCGCTGCTGAAGATAATTACATACAGCCTGGCGCAATTCCGGTATACCCGCTACCGGCGTATAGCGCGTGAAATCTGCCTCCAGGGCAGCAATAGCGGCCTGTTTAATAAATTCGGGAGTACCAAAATCAGGCTCCCCGGCACTAAAGTTGATTACCTCAATGCCTTTCGCTTTCATAGCTTTCGCCTGGGCATCAATGGCCAGAGTGGGCGAGGGGCTGATCTCGACAGCCCTGCGGGCAAGTTCCATAATAATTCCCTCCAAACTTTGAATTTACTGCTTTGTTGCTATCGAAATTTACGTATGGCAGTTACTTTAGAGCGTCCAGCAAATCTACAGGTAGGTGGCCGTTTCAAGACAGTAGTGAGCCGGGGCTTATCACGTACACTTTAGCCTTCTTATCCTGGCTGTCAGTTGAAAAGATAGCAACGATTATATTTTACCATCTCTGCAGCAAAAATTCCTGCCTTTATGTTCTTTCGCTAATTTTCTGTAAAATAGCTAATTTGCCCCGCTGCTATCATCCCCTTGCATCAAATACCGTATTTTTTTAAGCGCCTGGCGTTCAATGCGGGAAATTTGTACCTGTGACAGCCCCAAGCGCTCCGCCACCTCGGCCTGGGTTTTATCTTGAAAGAAACGCAGCACTATTACCCGGCGGTGTTTTTCCGGTAGCTGTCGTAAAACGTCTTTTAGAGCTATTTTGTCAAGCCATTCCGGTTCTTCCCCGGCTTCCGAGGCTAGCTGATCCAGAACATAAATCGGGTCACCATCATCCTGATAGACTGTGTCATGGATAGAGCCGGGCGACTGCACTGCCTCCAGGGCAGCCACAATTTCCTCCCGGGATAATTCAGTGGCCCCAGCAATCTCACTTAAAGTCGGTTCCCGGCCTAACTTTTTTGCTAATTCCTCATGGGCGCGTCTGACCTTAAATGCTGTTTCCTTTAAAGAACGGCTGACTTTAACGGTACTGTCATCTCTTAAAAATCGTCTTATTTCCCCCAGGATCATCGGCACAGCGTAGGTAGAAAACCTGACCTGGTAACTTAAATCGAATTTATCAATAGCTTTAATCAGGCCAATAGTCCCGATCTGAAAAAGGTCCTCCAGTTCATAATTTCGTTTTTCGAACCGTTGCACCAGACTAAATACAAGCTTTAAATTGCAATTAATTAACCGTTCCCGTGCTTCTTTATCTCCTGCTTTGGCCCGTACTAACAACTCCTCGGTCTCTTTTTCTGACAGGAGGGGAAAACGGGGCAGGTTCATTTCTGAAAGGCGCATATATCCCTCGCCACCTTAATTACCTGGCCGTTCACCTTTATATTTTTTAAACATCCTAACCTGCGTCCCCTGATCCGGTTCAGAAGTAACTTCAAGCCCATCCATAAAAGACTGCATAAAGGCAAAACCGAGCCCCATCCGTTCCTGATCGGTCGAAAAAGCGGGCTGCATGGCCTGGGCAATGTCTGCAATACCCCGGCCCCAATCTGTTACAGTAATTGTCAGCCCGCTAGAATCCCGTTCTGCCGTTACGCGCACCTTACCCCGGGGTTCGCCGTCATAGCCGTGGATAATGGCATTGGAGACTGCTTCCGAAACAGCTACCTTGATCTCTTCCATTTCATTCAAGGTTATATCCACCTGAGCGGCAAAAGTAGCTACCGCTACCCTGGCCAGGCCTACATTTTCAGGCAGGCTAAGAAATTCCAGCGTCATACTGTTTTCCCTGATTACCTGGTCAGCCATCAGCCGATCCCTCCCGGGTTATTTTGCGGTCCGTTGGCCTCGATAGTCATAATTTTATCTAATCCAGATAGCTGCAACAAGCGTAAGACCTGAGGCTTCGGTCGGCAAATAACCATCCTGCCCCCCTGTTTCTTTAAACGCCGGTAACGGCCCAGGATTACCCCCAGGCCAGAGCTGTCGATAAAAGAAACACCTTCCATGTCCAGCAGCAATACTTCCGGACGGGCATGGTCCAGGCTCGCTTCCAGCTCCCGGCGCAATTCGTCAGCGCTATGCATATCCAATTCCCCTTTGAGCCGCGCCCATAGCTCTTTACCTTCCATGCTAAAAAAAACCTGCAATAGAAAAACCCCCTCAATATTATTCCGCAGGGGGTTATTAATTCGCCTTTCAGCCATGTTCTTCCTGCTAAATAATGGCAGAATTATTGTCGAATAGTAAAGACTGCTTTGATTACCCGTACAATCAGCTGTCCCAGGGTGGCCCGCTCAACCGTCTCTCCGGCTAACAGATCGACGCGGTCTACTTCCTGGCCTTCTTTAAGCACTACAACCTGCCCGATTTTCTGTCCTGCTTTAACCGGAGCGTCAATAATTGCCGGTAGCTCGGCCCGGGCTGTTACCGTTTCAGCCTGGCTGGCCAAGCGGCTCACCCTGGCGCCTACTTTTTCCTCTACCACCAGTTTTAACTGTTCTGCCTGGCCTTTGCCAACCGGGACGGTGCAAACAACCTGCCCAGGGCTATAAAGGAGCTGGAAAGCCCACTGTTTAAAAGCCCAGTTGTACAGCTTCATCGACTCTGTAAAATGCCCCCGGGGAATATCAACTCCCATAACCACCGCAATAAAACGTAAATTATCACGTTCTACTGTAGATACCAGATTAAGGCCTGCCGCATCGGTAAAACCGGTTTTAAAACCGTCAGTGCCTGGGTACCAGTAAAGCATTAAGTTTGTATTATCCAGGATAGACAGGGGCTCTTCCCGAAAGGTGTATTGCTTGATCGATGTCCACTCGCGAATTTTAGGGTATTTAAGCGCATAGCAGGCCAGCACAGCCATGTCATAGGCAGAGGTATAGTTTTGCTCATCATGCAGGCCGTGGCAATTAGTAAAGTTAGTATTAGTTAGACCCAGCTCTTTGGCCTTGGCATTCATCAGTTCTACAAAGGCTTCTTCCGAACCTGCCAGGTGTTCAGCGATCGCCACGGCAGCATCATTGGCTGAGGCTACCGCAATAGCTATTAACATTTGTTCCAGGGGAAAGGTTTCCCCGGCAGCCAGGAATACTTCCGAACCGCCAAAGCTTTCCGCCCGTTCACTGGTTATCACTTCTTCCTCCAGCCTGGCCTGACCGTTGGCTACCATATCCATTGCTACTACCATGGTCATCAATTTGGTCATGCTGGCGGGATAATAACGCTCGTGAGCATTTTTCTCCCATAAAACTTCCCCCGTAAGGGGGTCCATCAGAATAGCACTCTTGGCCTCAAGGGTTAAACCTGGTGCTGTCACTTTGCTTTCGACTGGTGCAACGGTTTCCGTTTCATCCTGCCGGGCTACCGCTGTTTGCTCCACCCCGGTTGAAGGAGCTTCTTTTTCGACCCTCAACAGCCCTGGACCTAGCCAGAGCACCATCACCAATGCCAGAAGGATAAACCCTATTCTCTGCAAGTTGCCACCCCCTTAAGCAGGCTTGTTCTCTTAAACTTATATTAGCCTCAGGGGTAAAATATGAACATATATAGCCTCGCTATAAAATTTTAGGGGTACAGCTGATAATTTAAGCTAGCCCCTCCGTTAGCTTAACAACAGCGACGCAAAACTTTGACCGGCCAGTTTATAGTTAACCCCCAGCATTTCTGCCACCGTGGCGCCGAGGTCAGCAAAAGTGGGGCGCACGCCAATGTTTAACTGCCGGATGCGGTTGCCATAAATTAATACGGGCACATATTCCCGGGAATGATCAGTGCTGGCGGTGGTCGGATCGCAGCCGTGATCAGCCGTAAGTACTAGAACATCATTTTGATTAAGTAGCTGCCACAATTCTGGCAGGCGCCGGTCAAAAGCTTCCAGGGCAGCAGCATAACCGGCAACGTCATTGCGATGGCCGTAGTGCATATCAAAATCTACCAGGTTAGTAAAAATTAAACCCCTTTCACCTTCCCGCATATAGTTTATAGTCTGGTCTATCCCGTCCATATTATCGCGAGTATGGACCCAGCGGCTGATACCCCGGCCTGCAAAGATATCTTTAATCTTACCAACTGCTTTTACCTGCAGCCCGGCGTCTGTCGCTGCATCCAGCAACGTTGGCTTCACCGGGGGCAGGGAAAAATCCTGGCGTCTCTCAGTGCGGATAAAATTTCCTTTCTCACCGACAAAGGGGCGAGCTATAACCCGACCCACTGCATGTTCACCCTGGAGCAGCTCCCGGGCAATTCTACAGTAGCGGTAAAGCTCCTGTACTGGGATAATATCTTCATGAGCTGCAATCTGGAAAACACTGTCGGCTGAAGTGTACACAATCGGCGAGCCGCTGGCTAAGTGTTGCGCTCCCAGTTCAGCCAGAATGGCCGTGCCTGAAGCAGGCTTATTACCCAGAACTTTACGTCCGATCGCCTTTTCAAAAGGCTCAATAATTTCCGGGGGGAAACCATGGGGATAGACGGGAAAGGGCCGCTCCAGGATAAGTCCGGCCAGCTCCCAGTGGCCGCTAGTTGTATCCTTGCCAGGTGAACGGGCAGCCATCTTACCATAGGCCGCCAGCGGCGCAGCTACAGGCCCATTACCTCGCAAAGGTATGATATTTCCTATCCCCATCCGCACCAGGTTTGGTATTTGCAAAGAAACAGCAGCAGCAATATTGCCAAGGGTATTGCTGCCGCTATCACCGTATTTATCTGCATCAGGTAAAGCACCTACACCAACACTATCCAGTACAATTAAAATTACACGATCTATTATCATAATAATTGCTGCTTGCCTCCATAAAATAATTGTAATGTATAATTGCCAGGTTAATTATGTGCCTGTACTTCAGGCGCGAGGATGGGTTTTATCATAGACCTCGCGGACCTTTTTTTTAGTCAGGTGGGTATAAATCTGGGTGGTGCCAATATCAGCATGACCAAGAAGTTCCTGAACCGAGCGCAAATCAGCCCCGTTCTCCAGCAGGTGGGTAGCAAAGGAATGGCGCAAAGTATGGGGGGTTATTGTTTTTTTGATATTGGCTGCTCTGGCATAAGCTTTGAGGATTTTCCAGCAGCCCTGCCGGGAAAGGCGGCGACCATGCTGATTAACAAACAGAGCCGGCTCAGTTGTTTTCTTGATTAGCTTGCCCCGTCCATTTTCCAGGTATGTCCGCAGGTGAAAACAGGCAACCTGTCCCATTGGTACTACCCTTTCCCGCGACCCCTTTCCCAGACAGCGGACGAACTCACCCTGCAGGTTGACATGATCAACATTAAGCTGTACCATTTCTGAAACCCGCAAGCCGGTAGCATAAAGTAGCTCCAGCATGGCTTTGTCCCGCAAGCCTGCCGGTGTATCAGAGCGGGGTTGACTTAAGAGTTTTTCAACCTCGCTAACTGTCAACACCAGTGGTAATTTTTTAATCTGACGAGGCGATTCTAGATCAGCAGTAGGATCTTCATCTACCAGCCGTTCCCGTTTTAAAAAGCCAAAAAAAGATTTCAGCGCCGCCAGGTGCTGCGATATAGTCGCCGGCGACCGGCCCTCTTGCTGCATTTTTACCACATAAGCCACCAGCAAACCACGGTTGACTTTACTGAATGAGTCAACCCGGGAATTTTTCAGATACCTGATAAATTGCTGTAAATCGCTGTTGTAGGAAGCGAGGGTATTTTCCGCCAGGCCCCGTTCAACCACCAGGTAATAAAGAAAATCATCAATTATTTTTTGCAAGGCACACCACCGTTCCCTAAAGGTATTATACATCTATTTCCACATCATCAGCTTGATCTCCTTTATAATTGTTTAAAATAGTTTAAAATACGTAAAAAGTCCGCCCGTTTAGGCGGAGGACTAGTTTTAACGACCTTGATAATAATTTTTTAGCTTTGTTAACAAACTTTCCAGCCCACCATTGTCCTGCGGCAAAGCTGCCGCAGGAGCTTCCTCCTGCTGTGGTAAAAAGATAGTATCCGTAGTCACATCCCGGTCAGCATCTGTGCCAACTATAAACTGGCCTACCAATACCGTTGCTACTAAAATTACAGCCAATAACCAGACAAATTTTTGCCGCCATTTATTTATTGTGACTACTATCATAGCCCTCCCCTCCAAATCTGCTAAAAATAATTTAACACTACCCTGGCAAACACCGGCGACAGGTAAATCTCAATAAGTCCACCTGCCATGATTACCAGCATGACCAGCACCATTAGGCCTGAATAACTAATCAACCCGGTTAAGCCGCCTCCATAGCGCTGACCCCGCAGCAAATTGAGCGAAAAGGCTAAACCTAAAACTGCGGCGATAATTATAACTGGGATATGAATTAGATTGGGTGGCAAAATTGCCAGTAAAGAAAAAGCTATTCCGGAAAAAGCCTTTTCTAAAACTAATAAACCAACCGTAAAACCGAGGATGAAACCTTTTAGAAAAATAAAGGTAATGATCAATGGCATACCAAGAACTGTTAGCCCCAAAAACCATATAAGGCCAATTTCTTTAAACGCGCTGCTAAACACCTGATAAAAAGCCTGATCTATACTGGCAGCAGTGGAATCAAACTGAGCCAGAATACTGTCCAGGTAGCTTGCCAGCCTGGCGTTTTGCTCCGGTTCTAAAAAATGAACGCTAACTGTCCCGGCAATAATCCCTAACAGGAAAAAAATAATTACCAGCAAATATAAAACCCGGTATTCATTTAAATG
>JAAYGJ010000103.1 GCA_012727745.1 Clostridia bacterium
CTAAAACCCAGCTCGCGGTAATACTTTAAAATCTCTTTTTGATGGGGGGAAGCTTTAAGCGAACGGGGCAGATAACTGTAGGGGCCATGGAATCCTATGCCGAGGCGACCCATTAAAGGTACCAGGTTGTCAAAATATAAATAATAAAGCTGTTTGAAAACCGGCAGCGAAGGTTTGGCCAGTTCGAGGGATACTACCCGTCCTCCGGGGCGGACTACACGGTGCATTTCAGCCAATCCCTGTTTAATATCAGGTAAATTGCGAAGGCCAAAAGCAATGGTGGCAGCATCAAAGCTATTGTCAGGATAGGGTAACTTCATAGCATTACCTTCTACCAGTTCCACCAGATTACCATAAGGGCTTGCCGCCAGACGTTTTGAGGCTACCTTGAGCATAGATACTGCAAAATCCAGACCAAACACTCTGCCGCCGGGAGCTACAACCCGGGCCAGCTCTAAAGAAAGCATTCCGGTACCACAGCAAACGTCAAGTGCTTTATCACCTGGACCAAGGCCGGTTTGAGCAACGGTAAAACGGCGCCAGCTCCGGTCAAAATTAAAACTAATGACGGTGTTTAAAAGATCATAACGGGGGGCAATTGCATTAAAAAGCTTGCAGACATACTCTTCTTTGGTCACAGGGCTATCACCCTTCTAAGTGGAGATGTGACACTTAAATGAGATACCAGTTCCCCCAGCATATCCCGGGTTGGCCCGGGAGCAAGCTTTTCCAGAACCCTTAGAGTTTTAACACCTTCCGGTTTGCCGCTCCATAGCTTACCAATGCAGCGCCCGATTTCCTCCCAGAGCAATGCTTCTCTGGAATTAGTCTGCCCAAGGCGGCTGCCCAGCACAGTTGCTGCCACAGCAAGGTATTCCCTCTCTTTAAAACTATTGGGGTAGGTCTTATCAGCAGTTTCCTCTGGGTTACAATCGAGTTTACGGACAACATCTAAATGAATATCACAGATCAAATTTGACAGGGGTTCCATAAATTCCAGTATTTTACCCCTGCAAAGCAGGTTAAAAAAACAAGCATAAAAATAGTCTCCTATTAGAATCCTGGGACCAATTTGTTGTTCTACATCGTTATGGGTTAAAGTTGCTAGAAATATGAACTGCAACACTGCTGCCAGGTAAACAGCCTTGGGAAACAAGTGGCCCTGCGAACGAGAACTAAGTAACACCAGTGAGGGCAATAGGTTTCGCTCAAGAAAACTTAAAGATGGCCAGCTAAAACCTTCAAGCATGCGCCTGCGCTTGCGCTTATTTGTTTCCTCGTTTAAACACTGGCTAACCTGTTCCAATTGGGGTTGTAACAGTATAAACAAGCTGCTCAAGCAATGGTCCTCCTAAAAAAGATTATAATCTCCAGCCTTTCCATACCTTATTCTCTTTTGCCAGACTTTTTCCTGCTGGTTACTGTCTAATATTGTTTAATATTACACAGGAGGTGCTGGTATTTTTTGCGCTAGTGCGCCAATTCACATTTGACTATTCGATAACTGGACAAATTAATACAAAATATAACAGGCCCCGCAAGTTTTTACCTGCAAAGGCCTGTTAGCCTCTACCTTCACTATAAGGTAATAAAATAAATATCCCTCCTATTGATTTACCGCTGCCGCCTGAGAAGTATTTGCAATACCCCGTTCAATTTCGGTAGCCCGTACATCACTGGCCTTAAACTTCTCAGTTAGGTACCTGCAGGCATCCCACGGGTTAACCGTATCGCCACAGGTAAAAACATCTACAGCAGCATACCCATACTCCGGCCACGTGTGGATTGCCAGATGCGATTCGGATATGACCACCACGCCGCTGACACCCTGAGGGCTGAATTTATGGAAGCATACTTCTCGGATCTCGGCACCTGCTTCTAAAGCAGCATTTACCATTATTTCTTCAACTTTTTTAATGTCATTCAATATTTCGAAGCAGCACCCATAAACCTCAGCTAAAACATGACGGCCCAATGCGTTCAATTATCATTCCTCCTTGTGTTAATAGTGGTTCATGGTTTCAATCAAATCCAATTTTACCTTCGGGACCACATAATGTCAACTAAAAATCAATAATGAAATAAATGTAAAAATAACCATAAAAAGGATCAATTGGGTGATAATCAAATAAAAAAGGACACCTTTTCGGCGTCCTGCAAATATGGTCGGAGCGACTGGACTTGAACCAGCGGCCTCTACCACCCCAAGGTAGCGCTCTAGCCAAACTGAGCTACGCCCCGTTATTCTATTTGATGCAAGTATAAGTATATCATCAGGAAATAATCGTTGTCAAGGAGCAGTTGGCGTTACCAGGCTTTGCCCCAGGCGATATGCTGCTTCTAGTTCCTGCGGATGTTCACGGATAGCAGCAAACTCTTCTACTCCGCGCACAAGCAGTTCATACTTATATTCTATGTTAAGAGCTTTAAAAAAGTAGCTGGTGGTCAAGATAGCACCTGTAAACAGTTTCTCGCCCCTGGTGGCACCGACAGCGATCAAGGCTCCCTGTCCGGGAATATTTTTTTGAGCTTGAGTGTGGTGGTAGTAACGGTTCCAAAATACCTGGCAGCGATCGATTAAAGCTTTTACCTGGGAGGTAAGACCATAAAAATATATGGGCGAAGCAATTATAAGCGCCCCTGCCTGTTCCAGGTATGGTAATATATAATCCATATCATCGTTAATAGCACAAGTCCCGCTGCGGCAACTATCACAACCTCGGCACGGCTTTATATTACAATTGTGCAGCACTATTATTTATATACTATGGTTTTTGCTGCTGGCTCCTTCCAGGGCAGCGTCCAGGAGGAGTTCGCTGTTACTGTAACGCCTGGGACTGCCGGCAAGGCCAAGTACTAACATATAATAACCGCCTTTTTTGTTATTGTTATAAAAATTACGGGCTCCTTCCCGGGTAAACTCCTCGTTTAGGACTGCATATTAATATCTTAGCTAAATGATTATGAGTGTTATTACTTGCTGTCTAAATTAGGAAAAGGAGTTGAAAGCCGGATGGCGAAGGGCAACCTGATAAAAGTTTTCCCTGGAGGAAATACCTGCAAAGGTTTCCACTCATTTTATGATTATATTATAGATGATGCCGATGCAACGAGAATTTTTATTATAAAAGGTGGCCCCGGAGTAGGCAAATCTACCTTTATGAGAAAAATTGGAGAGACTATGTTAGAACGGGGATTTGATGTGGAATTTCATTGCTGTTCTTCGGACAACAACTCCCTTGACGGGGTAGTTATTCCAGCCATTAAAGTAGCTTTAATTGATGGCACCACTCCCCATATTGTTGATCCCAAAAACCCGGGAGCAGTAGATGAGATTATCTACCTGGGAGAGTTCTGGGATGAAAGCAGGGTACGTAAACACAAGGAAGAAATCCTTAAGACCAATGCCCGCTTAAAACGCCTATATCGTACTGCTTATAGCGCTCTTAAAGAAGCCAAGGTTATCCGCGACGAATGGGAAAGTTATGTGTCTGAATCTATGATTGCCAACCGAGCGAACAAAGCAGTCGCTAATTTAATACAGGCCATATTTAACGGCGTAGCACCCCGTTATGAAAGGCCGGCTAAAGTCCGCCACCTGTTTGCCACTGCAATCACCCCAAACGGCATCGTTACCGGCCATGTGGAATCCCTGTTACATGATGTTCAACAGCTATATGCCATTTGCGGCGAGCCTGGTTCGGGCGTTCCTCAAGTCCTGGCGCGCATTACTGATATGGCATATAGTAAAGGGCTTCATACCCAATTATACCATTGTCCCTTTAACCCGGCTAATATTGACCTGGTAATTTTACCTGAAATCAAGGTGGCAGCCATGAACGTTCACCCTCCCCATACCTTTGATCCTTCTTCAATACCCAATCTCACCGCTATGAAACTCAATCTGTCGAATTTTATCGATCAGGATAAACTATCCATCTATGCTCATGAAATTAGCAGCGCTACTTATCGCTATCAGGCTTGTCTCGATCGGGCTGTATCTTATATCCGCCAGGCGAAACTTACTCACGATTATATGGAAAGTTTTTACGTCCCTGCCATGAATTTTGATGCTATTGATGCCAAACGCCAGGATATTTTACAGCGGATTCTTAATTATGCCAACGAATATCACGGGCAAGAGCACATCAATACAGCTGGCTA
>JAAYGJ010000104.1 GCA_012727745.1 Clostridia bacterium
CCTTCGACCTACTCGGCCATCTCTCCACGTTTATTACTGGCGGAGGGGGTGGGATTCGAACCCACGGTGCCCGCAAGAGCATCACTGGTTTTCAAGACCAGCTCCTTAAACCGCTCGGACACCCCTCCAGACAAGGTATAGTTATTATAGCACAAGCATCTGATTGCTGTCAATCGACCTTGCAATATGATCATGTAGATGGCTCAAACCATAGGGGTAGCGCTTTTCAGGAAGCAAGCGCTACCCCTTCTGGTATTGCAAAATTTTACATTGCTCATAAGAAAGACGAAAGTCCACAGATAAAAACAGCCTGGGTAGAAATAGCTCCAACTTGTCGGGACATGAAGCCGACAGGTTCGCAGGGGCTATTCGGGCCTGATAACTTCCAACCCGCCCATATATGGCTTCAATGCTTTAGGAATGAGCACCGTGCCGTCCTTTTGCTGATAGTTTTCCAGAATAGCGGCAACGGTACGTCCTACTGCCACCCCTGATCCGTTAAGGGTATGGACAAAGCGAGGCTTTTCTTTGGGGCCGGGGCGGAAGCGAATGCCAGCCCGGCGAGCTTGGAAATCTTCAAAATTGCTGCAGGAAGAAATCTCCCTGTATGTAGCAGCACTGGGTAGCCAGACTTCCAAGTCATAGGTCTTGGCAGCTGAAAAGCCCAGATCGCCGGTGCTAAGCACTACTACCCGATAGGGAAGGCCCAGAAGCTGCAAAACTTCTTCCGCATCCCGGGTTAATTTTTCTAGCTCTTCATAAGAATTCTCCGGACGGCTAAATTTGACCAGTTCTACCTTATTAAACTGGTGCTGGCGGATCAGGCCGCGGGTATCACGCCCGGCAGCCCCGGCTTCGGCCCGGAAGCAAGCACTATAAGCTACATGATAAATAGGCAGCTGTTCCCCATCCAGGATTTCCCCGCTATAAAGATTGGTAACGGGGACCTCGGCAGTAGGTATCAGATAGTAGTCTGTTCCCTCTACATGGAACATATCGGCAGCAAATTTGGGTAATTGACCTGTGCCCACCATGCTGTTGCTGTTGACCATAAAGGGTGGAAAAATCTCGGTATATCCATGCTTAATGGTATGCAAGTCGAGCATGAAGTTTACCAGCGCCCTTTCCAGGCGCGCCCCGGCGCCCCGATAAAAAACGAACCGTGCGCCGGCAACCTTACTGCCCCGTTCGAAATCAATGATATTGAGTTTTTCTGCTATTTCCCAGTGAGGCAAAGGCTCAAAGTCAAATTGGGGCAGCTCGCCCCAGCGGCGCACCTCTACGTTCGCGGTATCGTCCAAACCATCAGGCACTGATTCATGGGGGATATTGGGTATCGTTAATAACAACTGCTGCAATTCTTCTTCAGTGGTGCGAATAGCCTCATCCAGTTCTTTGATCCGGTCCGCAACTTCGCGCATTGCTGCAATTAATTCTGTAGCATCCTGGCCCTTTTTCTTGCGCTGTGCCACTTCAGCCGATACCTGGTTACGTCTATTTTTCAAAGCCTCGGCCTCGACCAACAGCTCCCGGCGCCTGGAGTCCAGTTCCAAAAAATTATCCAACCCTGCTGTCAGGCCCCGGCGGGCCAGGCCAGCAGCTATCTTTTCTGGATTCTGGCGTATCACTTTAATGTCCAGCAAGAAAAGGCTCCCCTTTCATCCAGTTTATAACCACAATTGTATTATGCCATAATTATCCGCCAGGAGCAAATAAATCCAGCCCTTGCTTCATCCTAAAGGTGAATATAGCGGATATCAAGGACCCCATCTACCTGCCGCAGGGCGTTAAGAGTATCCCGGGGCACGGCACTATCGATTCGCATCAGCATTACGGCTTCTCCGCCGCGCTCACGACGGCCCACCTGCATGCCCGCAATGTTGATACCCTCATCGCCAATGATCATCGCTACCGGGCCAACTATGCGGGGACGGTCTATATGGGGCACCACCAGCATGTGCCCTTCAGGTGTAGCATCAACGCTAAAGCCGTCCAGGTTTACAATCCTTAGCTCACCTGCCTGGTCTACTGTGCCGGCAAGGTGGTGACTTTCCCGCCGTCCCTGGACTTTGACACTAATCAAGTTGGCGAAATACTTCATCTCCCGGCTCTTATTTTCCTGAATGCGGATGCCGCGTTTTTTAGCAAGTAGAGGGGCATTAACATAGTTTACCGCATCAGCCAATAAAGGACGTAGTAAGCCTTTCAAAAAAGAATTGTTTACCGGGGCCAGGTCATGCTCAGCCAGTTCGCCGTTAAAATTCATTTCTACCGACAGGATAGGGCCCTCCATTAGCTGGACAATAAAGCTACCTAGCTTTTCGGCCAGTTGCAAATAAGGATGTAAAACCTCGGCCACATGTCCCCGCATAACCGGGATATTGACGGCGTTAAGCACCGGATCCCCTTTAAGGCAGCGGATAACGTCCTGAGCTACCTCCACCGATACCGCTGCCTGGGCTTCCTCCGTCGAAGCACCCAGATGGGGGGTAAGAATCACATTATCTAACGATTGCAGGGGGCTGGTCTTTAAGGGTTCTTGTTCAAATACATCCAGCGCCGCCCCGGCCAGACGACCTTCCTGCAAAGCCTCATAGAGCGCATTTTCGTCGATAATACCACCACGGGCCACATTCAATACTCTGGCACCGGGCTTTAAGAGCTTTATTTCTTCAGCGCTCAAGATATACCGGGTATCTTTGGTCAGGGGCAGGTGGAAAGTAAGAAAATCGGCTTCTTTATATACTTCCTCCAGGGAAGTAAGCTCTACTTCCAGACGTCCGAGTTGGTCAAGATTAACGTAGGGGTCATAGGCTATAACCCGCATCTCCAGTCCCCGGGCCCGGCGCGCTACCTCGCGCCCGATCTTGCCCATACCGATAACGCCTAGAGTTTTACCCCGTAATTCTACGCCAAGGTATTTTTTCTTATCCCAAACACCCTGTTTTAAAGCAGCATTGGCCTGGGGGATGTTGCGCGCCAGGGCCATCATCATAGCAATGGTATGTTCGGCAGCAGCAACTGTGTTCCCTTCCGGCGCATTAACAACTACAATCCCCTTCTCGGTGGCGGCTGCAATATCGATATTATCAGTGCCAACACCGGCCCGGCCGATGATCTTTAGTTTTTTAGCTGCATCGATAGCTCCAGCAGTCACTTTGGTACCGCTACGGACTAATAGGGCTTCATAGTCTTTCTGCAGGGCTTCCTTTAACTCTGCTTCATTCATTTTACCGCGGGCGGTAACTTCCATTCCGGCTTCGCGCAATATATCCAGTCCCCGCTTATCTATTCCATCCAGAGCCAGAACGCGCATTTTTTTACCCTCCCCATTTTAAAATCTGTGTTTCAGGTTTATCTTAATCAGTTAGGCTATACCCCCGGGCAACAATTTAAAGCCCAGTTTCCCTATTTGCGTTTCATTTAACGCCCTTGCTTATTTAAGCCTGCCTGTAATACTTCTCTGGCTGCAGCTACTCCTGCGCCGGGTTCAACTGCCATCCCGGCATCGACAAGCACTGCTTCCAGAGCCGCGAGGGCAGCAAAGAGTTCTGCAAAGCTAACATATCCAAGGTGACCGATACGGAATATTTTATCCTTAACCTTACTCTGGCCACCAGCCACTACAATACCGAATTTCTCTAACAAAGGTTTCCTTATATCGGCAGGTTTCATGCCCTCAGGCACCATTACAGCGGTGACCGCCGGTGAGGCCACCTCATCAGCGGCTAATAACTCAAGGCCCAGGGCACGGACTCCGGCTCTTACCATGTCCCGCATCAGAGCATGGCGGGCAATGCTGGCCGGCAGAGTTTCTTCCTGCAAGAGGCGTAAAGATTCTTTTAGGCCAAAGAAAATAGCTACCGCCGGTGTATAAGGTGTCGAACCCTTGTTATGCAAAAATTCTCTGGCTGCCAGGAGGTTTAAGTAAAAGCTCCTGTTCTGGCAACGTTCAGCCACCTGCCAAGCACGCTCATTGACAGCCAGCATGCTTAACCCGGGAGGCAGCATAAAAGCTTTTTGCGAACCTGCGATTGCCACATCCACATTCCAATTATCCGTCTGAAAATCAGCGGCTACCAGACCACTAATGCAGTCCACTATTAGTAATGCCGGGTGGTTGCCGCGGGCACGGCTGATTGCCTCAATATCATTCAGCACCCCAGTGGAAGTCTCGTTATGCTGCACCAGGACAGCTTTTATCTCATGCTTGGTGTCTGCTTGTAAACGTTCTGCTACGGCCTGGGGATCGGCAGCCTGGCCGTAAGGGAAGCTCATAACTTCCACGTCTACCCCAAAGGTCTTGCATATTTTAGCAAAACGCTCGCCGAAATTACCAATAGATACTACCAGCGCCTTCTCGCCTGGAGATATAAAGTTGGTCACAGCCGCTTCCATGCCGCCTGTACCGGAAGCGGTTAAAATAACTACTTCTGACCGGGTCTGGAAAACTTCTTTCAGCCCTGCTGTTACTTCTTTAAGCAAAGCCTTGAACTCAGGACCCCGGTGGTTGATAGCAGGTTGGGCCATGGCCAGAGCTACCTGTGGTGGTATCTGGGTCGGTCCTGGTAGGAGTAGTATTTGTTTGTCTATCGTTTGTTTGTCCATCATTAGAATTCATCCTTTCTTGAAAGCTTTTTGTCAATAATACGATTATAGCTGTGTTTCCCCTTATTATTTGCAGTTGTTTGCTAAAAGAACCCTAGGGGTCCAACTGGGGATCTGCGACAAACTCTCATATTGCATCGAACCACCTACTTTCCGATGAACTTGCACTAAATACTAAACAAAAAACTCTCTTCCCTTAGCAAAAGGGACGAGAGTCTTTACCCGCGGTACCACCCTATTTGGCCAGGACTTAAGACGCCTTCCTGGCCCTCTCTTCATGCATAACGGACATGACCGCACCGGCTTATTCCTGTCAGGATTTCTCACCGGTTACTCAGGGGTGCCTCTCGGCAGCCTCCGGGCTGGTTCCCACCTACCACCAGCTCTCTCGCCCACCGGAACGGACAGCCGACTGTCCCCCTCATCGCTTTAACATAACTAATTTTAGGTAGTATGATAGCATAACCTTACAGGTAATGCAAGGGGTGGGAAAGAAAGAACTTCTATTAACAAAATTATGCTTATGTC
>JAAYGJ010000105.1 GCA_012727745.1 Clostridia bacterium
ACACCTCATTAATCCTGGCCGAAATTGGATATTATCCATTCATTGGCACAATGAGCTGCAATTGCCCCATCACTGGCAGCGGTAACAATTTGCCGCAAAGTTTTCTGTCTCACATCACCGGCTGCAAAAATCCCGGGGCATGAGGTCATCATATCTTCATCAGTTTTTATATATCCCGCTGCATCAATCTCCACTAAATCTCTGAGGCAATCGCTATTAGGCACCTGGCCAATGGCAACAAAAACACCGTCGACGTTAATTTCGCTTTCACTGCCAGTCTTTTTATTTTTTACCTTAACTGCCTCGACATTACCGCTTCCGACTATTTCAGTCACTACTGTATCAGTTATGATTTCAACATTATCTAACAAACGAATTCTATCCATCAGCACCGGTGCAGCTCTAAATTGCTCTCTCCTGTGCACTACTGTAACTTTATTGGCTAAATTCGCCAGGTAGAGGGCATCGCAAATGGCAGTATTGCCGCCACCAACTACTATGATATTTTTTCCTTTAAAGAAAGCTCCATCACAGGTGGCACAATAGGAAACGCCGTGGCCAATTAGTTCATTTTCGCCTTTAACCTGTAGCTGCCTGTAAGTTGCCCCGGCTGCGTAGATTAGCGCTTTGGTAGCAATTTTTGTGTCTGACTCTGTTAGCACCTCAAAATATCTGCCGTTAGGGAAGATAGCCTTTACTGGCTCATGCAAAATTTCTAAATCAAAGTTTGCACATTGTTCTTCCATCTGGTCAATCAAATACTGACCGCTAACGCCTTTGCTGTATCCGGGATAATTTTCTACATTATGAGCGATCGCTGCCTGGCCTCCCAGTAGCATCGCTTCTATTAACAGGGTATCTAAGTTATATCTCCTGGCATACAGCCCTGCGGTCAGGCCCGCAGGGCCTCCGCCAACGATAATGATATCTTTTATACTCATGGATCTGCCCTTTCTATTTTTATTTCACATTAGCGCCGATCCACTTCCTCAAATCAGTTGCGCCAACATAACCAACTTTTCTGTCAACTTCTTTGCCGTCTTTAAAGAGAAGTAATGTTGGCACCCCACTCACGTTATTATCGGTACATATTTCAGTGTTCTCTTCAGCGTTAACTTTATAAACCGCCAGCTTATCTTCATAAGCTTTAGCAATTTGCTTCACATAGGGCAACATTGCTTTGCAGGGTCTGCAAGTTGGCGTAAAGAAGTCTACTAAAACATATTTCTCTTCTGAGTTTATGGTACTGCTAAAATTATCCCCGTTAAGCTCGACAAATTCACTGCTAGCCACCTGGAAAACTCCTTTCTGTCGACCAAACTTTTGGCGTAAGAGGCAAGCCCTGAACAAATCTTAAAGCATCACTTTTTCTAAAATAATAAGCAATACAAGCAGGTGGTCATATTTTTTTAATTGTTAAGCATTTTCATTTCCTGCTATAATAGAAAATAAAATATGATAATTATTTAAATAAAGTGTAGGGAAAAACGTACACCACGCAGACTATGCCTTACAGCAGCGTTTATTGCTGTAGATTATACGCTACACTGTAGTGGTTTATATACAAGGCAGTTGCTTATTATACAAGTAACTGCCGCTGGTAGAAAGCCAGCGGCAGTTATGCGTTTGTTGCCTTGCTTAATTATATTAATGTGAAGTGGCTCTGCGAGCTTTAGCCTTGCCCGTAACTGCGCGTTTGCGGTTACCCCTGAACATCTGGCGTAAATCAATCCATAAAGTACCGGCTATACAGACTGAGGAATAACAACCGGCTATAACCCCAATGCTCATCGCCAGGGCAAAGTTTCTGGTAGTCTCCCCTCCGATGAACAACAGTGCCAGCAAACAAAACAGTACCGTCAGGGAAGTATTAATTGTCCGGGTTAAATTCTGGTTAATACTGCGGTTGACAGTATCTTCAATAGTTTCCCTTTTACGCTGGCGCCTATTTTCCCGGATACGGTCGTATATGACAATGGTATTATTGATAGAATAACCGATAATAGTTAAAATCGCGGCAATAAAAGTCGTATCCACTTCCCAACGGAATATTGCAAATACCCCTGCCGCCACCAGCACGTCATGGATCAGGGCTATAATCGCCGCCAGGCCAGAAAGAAATTCAAAGCGAAAAGTAATATAGATTACCATCAATCCCCAGGCCACAATCATGGCTTGGATACCTTTGATAGTCAGCTCCCGGCCAATGGTAGCTCCAACCTTTTCATTCTTTTTAAGGTCCATCTGCCCCAGTTTTTCCTCCAGGGAGCTAATGAGCTGACTGGTCTTTACCTCATCAATTTCTACCGTACGAATGATAAACTCATTCTCATTTGCAGCTTGAATAGGACTGTTGCCCAGGTTGTGCTCAATAAGCACATCCCGTACCTGAGAGCTGCTTACCGGCTGCTCAAACTGCACCTGGATGATATTCCCGCCAGTAAAATCGATACCAAAGTTAAGCGCTGGTTGGTTAATAAACATGAAAATAAGCCCTGGTATAATTACTAACAGCGACAGGGCATACCACCACTTACGCCTGTTGACAAAATCAATATTAAAGCTCATTAAATACCACCCCTTGTCGCTGCTGCGTCGATTTGATCTTCTTTAACCCCATAAAGCCATAGCTTTTGCAGTGCCGGTATACCGGTCACCTGGCGCAGGAGAAAACGGGTCAAAGTTATAGCCGTGAACATACTGGCAGCAATACCAATTGTCAGGGTTACGGCAAACCCCCGTATATTGCCACTGCCGAGGAAATACAGCACTGCCGCTGCTAAAACCGTAGTTGTATTTGAGTCAAAGAAAGTAAGAAAGGCCCGGCGGAAGCCTGCTTCAATAGCAGCCCTTAAAGTTTTACCGCTTCGCAATTCTTCTTTTATACGTTCGTAAATGAGAATATTGGCGTCCACAGCCATACCTGCTGACAGCAAAAGCCCTGCTATGCCCGGCAAGGTTAGCACTGCTTTTAGCGACCAGAGCACCAGCAATACGATTACGCTGTATATAACCAGGGAAAAAGTAGCTACCAGGCCAGGCAAACGGTAGATGAACAGCATATACAGCACAATTAGCGCCAGACCCACTATTATAGCATCCTTGCTCTTTTCCAGGGAGTCAGCCCCCAGGGTCGGTCCTACCGTACGGCGTTCAATAATTTCTACCGGCACCGGCAGAGCGCCGCCGCGGAGCAACGCTGCCAGGTTGGCCGCTTCTTCATAGCTTGCAAAGCCGCCGCTGATGACCGCTTCCCCGTTAGGAATAGCCTCATTAACGTGGGGGTTAGTCAATAACTGCTCGTCCAGGTAAATGGCAATATGCCGCCGGGGGTCATTTTTAGGATAACTGCTGACCAGCTCACTGGTTTTGTCGGCAAACTTTTTTGTTCCGTCGGCATTAAATTTTAAGGCAATCTGCGGTTTGTTGCTACGCTGGTCAATAACCGCCTTGGCATCCTGTAAATCCTTGCCCGACAGTACCAGTTCTCCATCGCTGGTTCGAAACTCCAGCAGGGCAGTTTTGCCGATAATCTGCACCGCCTCTTCCGGATTATCATAACCGGCTAGCTCAATAATCAGGCGATCATTACCTTCCCTCTGGATTATGGGCTCACTGATACCCAACTGGTCAACCCGTTCCCGCATGACCCCTTCCAGAGCTATCATATCCTCAGGGGTAACAGTATGCTCCGGCGTATTCTGGGCCTCTAACAGTACATGCACCCCGCCCTGTAAATCCAGCCCCAATTTCATAGCATTTGCTAAAGGCTTTAATGTCCCGGCGCCTATAGCCAGGATAGCTATAATAATCAAAATTAGTCTAAATAGACCTCCTGCTCCCTTACCCTTAGCCAAAATTCTTGCCTCCCTCTGCAAAATCCTTAACCAGACAACATATTATAGCCCCGGCCGTAGTTTGAGGTCAATTGTTGTAAATACCTGCGGCACCATCATTTTCTAATTATCAGAGCAACCGCGATTCATTTATTATCAAACCGAAATGGCAACCGAGAAACTCGGCTGCCCGTCGGCACATCATCATCCTGGTAAGAAAAATTTCAAAATATTCCATCGGAGTACTGATAGTCAGATCAATATTAATCTCTAAATTGACCGTACGTTTGTCGGCATCAACCCGTAGGAAAGAATGCTCGACAGCATAATTAACCCGGTCGTGAATATCAAAAGTGCTGACATCAGGGTTGCGTACCCGGGAACGATGCACATCCGACTTATCTGCCAGGATAAGGGCAGCGCCGACAACATTAACCGCCTGGCCGTACTGTTCTTCATGGTTGCCAATAGCGCCCATGATTATAGCCGCTTCTGTGACTGGCATCCCCAAACGCTTCAGTATACTGTAGGCCAACAGCGCCCCTGTCTGGCCATGATCCTGGCGGCTGACTACGTTGCCGATATCATGCAAATACCCGGCTATCGCTGCCAGCTCGGCCTTCCTGTTATCATAACCCAGATGTTCTAGCACATTATGGCTGATACTAGCGACCAGGTTCAAATGGCGATGGCTGTGCTCGGTAAAACCCATCGCCCCAAGGTGTTCATTTCCCTGAACAATCAAAGCTTCAACTTCTGGGTCTTTTCTAACTGTTTCCAGGGTTACTGGTGGCAATCCTTATTAGTCCTCCTGTGCCGGGACATACGATACTGCCGCTTTATCTATCTCAATTTCAACTTTGTCAGCGATACGGACCATCAGGGTAAAATCATCCTTGAACCTGGTGATACGGCCATGGATGCCGCCGGAGAAAACTACCCGGTCGTCAACTTTAAGGTTGCTTAACATTTCCATACGTTTCTTTTGCTGCTTTTGCTGGGGCCGGATCATCAAAAAATACAAAATGCCCATAAAAATTAACATGTAAAACAGCGTGGCAGTCCATTGCTCCATAAATAAAGCACCATCC
>JAAYGJ010000106.1 GCA_012727745.1 Clostridia bacterium
GTAATAGTAAGAGCTGCAAGCTAGCTGTGGGTCCAAGCTAACCTCCCTTCATATATTTGTTTATCCGCCAGCGATTTTCCTTTTTGACCAGAGGGACGGAACAGAGTATCTACCCCCGGAAAAAAGTTTCTCTCAGTGAATTATATAATAGTAGAACAAAAAACAGGGAGGTATTTTGGTGAGGCGCTGGCTTGGGATTTTTACGCTGTGTGTACTATTGGTTGGGGTGTGCAGTAGCCCGGCATGGGGTGCTCCCGAGGTAAAAAAAATTAAAATACCACCAGGGCAGGCAAAAAAATTAATGTTTACTGATAGCATAGCAGCACCGTGGGCTGCTGCGACTTTAGAAAAAATGGCGGGGCTGGGCATTATTAATGGTTACCCGGGTCATAATAAAGTGTTGCCCGACAAACCGGTTACCCAGCTGGAAGCACTGATTATGGCCATGAGGTTGTTCGAATGGCCGGATGGAGAGGTTGCGGACCGGCTGGATATAGCTAAGTCTAACGGTGTGCCCAATTGGGCCTGGCAGTCAGTTGCCAAAGCGCTGCATTTTGATATACTGCCTGCAGATATGAAGCGTTTCCAGCCCAATAAGCCTGCCACCAGGGCTGAAATAGCCGAGCTAATTGCAAATATCCTGAACGTTACTGGCAATGAAAAACTAGCGGAGCTATGGGATGATTTTACTGACTGGAATATTCGCTTTAGTGATGAATGGGACATCGCCGAACGCTTCCGCGAGCGGGTGCGGCTTATAGCGCGTCTGGGAATTATGAAAGGATACCCTGATTGCAGCTTCCAACCTAACAAACCGGTAACCCGGGCGGAGATGGCCGTTTTGCTTGACAGGCTTCGCAGTCTTTTCTTAGAAGATGAGGACAGCGATTATGCTAGGGTGGTAGGTTATATCGTCTATAAAGATATTGATGAAGATACAGGTTTGATCTATATCAAAACCAGGCAGGAGATTATCAAAGTAGATCTTGAGGAGCTTGACGAGATTAGCCGCCGGGGACAGCTGTTGGATGAGGAAGAATGGGATAACTTGATGTTAGGTGATAAAGTTACCCTGGAAAAAAAAGAGGGCCTTGAAAAATTAAACGCTGTTCCCTCCAGTAATGAAGTACAAATAAATGCATATGTTGAAGATATTAATATGCGCAGGAAGCTGCTGGAAGTTAAAACTGTGGAAGAGGGGTTTGTATTCACTTACCCGGTAAATGAGAATATTGAGCTTGAAAAATATTCAGATATAGTAAGTGAAGATATAATAATAAAAATTACCCTGCGAAATGGTGAAATTGTAGCTATTAGTTTTTTGACCGAATAGGCGGCTTAACATAGAAAATATAAAAAACACCGGGCTTTGTCCCGGTGTTTTTTACCTCTGTAAGGGGATGACGATTTGGATGCTGGTGCCCTTCCCGGGGGCAGTGTTAATCTTCATCTCACCGTTCAAGAGCTGGACCCTTTCACTAATACCAACCAGGCCGTAACCTTGCCGCTCCTTATTGTCCTGAATAGCGCTGAGCACAAAACCTTTACCCTGGTCGCGAATAGAAACGGTAACCTTATCCGGCAACATTTCCATTTTGACCAGAGCACTGTCGACCCCAGCATGTTTTTTGATGTTGTTAACTGCTTCCTGGATGATGCGGAATAAAGCTACCTCAACCGTGCTTTCCAGGCGGCGCTGTTGTCCAAAAAACAAGAATTCAACCTGCAGCCCATATTGCTCCTGGTAAGTGGCGAAGTAGCGTTTTAATGCCGGGGCCAGGCCCAGGTCATCTAAAACCATTGGCCGCAGGTCAAAAATAATTTTACGGATTTCTTGCAAGCAGAGCATGACAATCTTTTGCAGTCCCAATAACTCGTCGTGTATTTTGTCCGGTTCTTTATCTAAAAGTTTAAGGCAGTATTCGGCCCGCAAAACAATGTTGGCCATAGATTGGGCCGGTCCATCGTGGATTTCCCGGGCCACCCGCTTGCGTTCTTCTTCCTGGGCACGGATAATGCTTAAAGCCATTTGCTGGGTCTGCTGCACCTCATTGATTTTTATACTCAGGTCCTGGAGGCCGCCGCTTAAATAAGTGAGAACTACTCCTACCTGGGAGATTAATTTTTCTGCTTTTTGTAACGTAGTCTGTAAAC
>JAAYGJ010000107.1 GCA_012727745.1 Clostridia bacterium
AGTGCCCAGCCCGGACTAGCCAGAGAATCGTAGCGCTGCAGGAACAAGGCTCCCAGCCCGCCAAGTCCCCCGCCCAGTGCTATACCCCAGGATGGGCCTAAAAAAATACCTGCCAGGATAAATACCGTGAAACTCCCCAGCAACAACTGCTCAAAACCCGACCAGGCTTTACTTTGGCGTTGCCGCCAGTACCGCCTGATCTGTTCCAGCACTGCTAACAAGATTGCCCCCAGAGCAATAACTACCGCAAAATATCCTGCCTCGAGCTGGGGAGCAAAACCTGAAATGCCATATGCTGCCCCCAGGAGCCAGAGTAAAGCTAAACCGCGCCAGGGTTTAAGCATCCCTGCTGCCAGGGCCAGCGCTGTAAGTAAACCTCCAGGTAAAAAGGTTATGTAACTATAATCCATTATAGCTTCCTCTTACAAATAGCCCTCTTGTTTTAATATATTCCTGGCCTGTTCCTTATCGCCACTAGCGACGAGAATAACAGGCCCGGTACAACCCATACCGCTGGCAGCATAGATACCTGCCTGCCACAGACAACGCACCGCTGTTTCTAACTCCAGGATATCGACCCCGCCGATTTCGGCGCTTACAGCTTTTGCAGCGGGGGGCGAAACGGCAACTTCTTTTTCCCCTTTTGCTGCTGTCAGCAGCTCTGTCAGGCCGGCTTTTTGAGCCTGTTCAAGCTCACGCCGGTAAACTGCCAGCACCTTCCCGGCAAGCAGCTCGGCGGCATAACGTAAAGCGCCGGCCACTACCGGAGCACCTGAAGCCCGGGAAATAATCAATACCAGGCGCTCAAAAGTAGCGCCCAGGCCCGGCCCGTAGCCGCAACCCTGAGCTTCATACTTGCCCCCGGTTGTAAAAGCTGACAGCACTTTCATCAAAATATTGCCCGTTAGGCTATCGCACAGCAACACGTCACAGTTGCCGGCCAGAAGGTCATTGCCGCGCATGAGGGCCCCGCCGTCAGCCCGCACTGAACGGGCAAACTCGAAGCTATAACCATTGGCCTTTAAACTTTTTAGCACCCGTTCACAGGCCCGGGCCCCTTCAATATTAAGGATGCCCAGGCGCGGCCGGGCGATACCACAGGCCCGGGCGCAGGTCAGGCCAGCCAGAGCATTTTTTACTAGGGCCTGCACCCGATCGGTAGCACTTGTGCCCGTAGTCGTAGCCAGGAAAATTTCCCTGCCGCGTCCCGGCGTCGTCACCCTGCCCACCGTAGCCGTCCCCAGAGGAAAATTGTAATGCATAGTTACAGCCGCATCTATTTCCCTGTTTTGTAATAACTGCTCCATTGCCTGATGGATTGAGTTTGCAGCTGACCCGGTTTTAATATGGGTAATGATACCGGCATCAGTTTTATCTAACTCCGTCATTTCCGGGCCGATTAAGACAGGCTCCAGGAGAGGATTACTCCTGGCGGCAGCAACAGCCCCGTCAAGGAGTTCGCTGACGCCTACTTCATTGGGCAGCAGGGTAAGCCCGATTTTAAAGCTCTCCGCCTTAACCCTGCCTTCCAGGGCGTCTGCCATAGCCAGCAGCGTTTCAGCGACAATTTGCCCGGCAGCCATCTGCTTCACCCCTCTTCCCCCTGCAGTTCCCTGGCCACCCGGCGCAAAGCAGCAGCCATCGCCGTCCGGAACCCCCCGCCGTCCGGCCGTTCCTGTCCCGGCTCCGCTTTGTTAGGTTCAATTAGGAAAGATATGCCGTCAAAGAGTTTAGTTAGCCGGGCCAGAAAAAGGCTGCCTTTGCCAATAATCATTACCCGCTGGTATTTACCTTCAAGGAGCCCTTCCCGGGCAAAGCCAAGAAATGGGACACCTGAAGGAATATGGCCCTGAGTTGGCGCATAGCCCGGCAGGCCATGCCGGCGGGCAAAACCTTCCAGCTCAGTACGTTCAATTTCCTTGCGCAGCACTGCCAGGGCAGCGATCATTTTGTAGTTGGCCCAGGGTACATTACCGGCCCCGGCAGGTTCTGTTAACTCGGGATTTTGCAGTTCAGGTGCATATCTGTCAACATCAACAAGTTTTAGTCCGGCTCTTTGCAGGGGCTCTACCACCAGCGCCTCCATCACCGCCTGGGGAGTAGCCCCGCTGCCAATCCTGTGCCTGCCCACAATATCGGTCCTGATCACCGGGTTGCGGCCATCATCTGCGCTCACCAGCAGGGCGAAAGCTCCCAGGACATCCTCCAGCAGCGGCAGCCCTTTTTTCAAATGATCGCGGCCATTCATTCCCAGCTTGGCCACCGAACCGCCGCCCACCACCACTACCTGCCGGTAGATGCCGGCCTTGACCAGAGCAGCAGCCACCAGCAGGGCATGGGCCGGAGCGGAACAAAAAGAACGGATATCGGCACCAGTAGCGTTTACCAGGCCGGCCAGCTCGCCAATAGCCTTGGCAAAATTGCCGCCACCGCGCTGGTTCATATCGCCGCAGGCTTCTTCCGAAGCTTCAATAACATAATCTATCTCCGTCCCCGCCGTTTTAGTATTCTGCAGTAGGCGCCGGAGCGCCCAGATACCAGTAGCTTTTGCAACCAGATTTTCCAGCATGACTTGCGCGTTTAAGACCTCGTCTACATCGTGGGCCCGGCGTATACATCCTTTTAGCTGTTCCTGGTAATATAGAGGTTCAGCCGCCGCTGTTTCCAGGTAGTGGCCTATTTCTGCCAGTGTATGTCCTTCCTTCCAATCCTGGAAATCCGCGCTGGTAAAAATGCCAGTAGCTGTAAGTTTTTGTTTGATTTCTTCCTGAAAATCTTTCTCCAGGCAGACCAGCTCAAAACTGTCGGCAAACTTAATTAAACCTAATAAAAGCTCCTCGGAGACAATGTCGCCGAACCGGCCCCGGGGTGAAGCATCTGCTACAGGTTTGTTGTACCAGGGCCTGTCCATTTCCGCCAGTTCTTCCGGCCAAAGGTTGCCGATAAATACCTGATTGGGAGCATAACTTACCGCTTCCGGATATGATCTCAAGTTGGCTTTTAACTGCTGCAGGTACTCTGAAGCAGGGTTTTTTAACCTTTCCAAGCGCTGGGTAGTCCCCATGGTTACCAGCAAGTCCGGCGCATGAAAAAGGCAGTATGCTACCCCTTTAATTACGGCAAAGGCCAAAAGCCGCACCTCCTACGAAAATACCGTCTGCTCCTCTATTTCAGTCTGCAGGGCCTGCAGCGCTTTGATTACCAGGCGACGGCGCAATTTCTTTTCTTCCTCAGCTGTCAGCTCCGGATCTCCCAGGGGGTAGGGAATTGCTACGGCCGGCACAATACGGTTGGCACCCACTGTCAGGGAAATAGGTACTATAGTGCAAATATGTACCACCGGCAGGCCGGCCCGTTCAATTTCTTTGACCATCGTTGCCCCGCAACGAGTACAGGTCCCTCAGGTAGAAGTAAGGATTACTGCCTGGACGCCGTCGCGCTTTAACTCCGCTGCAATGGCGGCAGCATAACAGCGGGCATTGGCCACCGAAGTACCGTTGCCTACAGTGGTATAATAATAACGGTGCAACCTGCCAATGAGCCCTTCTTTCTCCAATTCCCGCATGACGTCCACCGGCAGCACCCGGTCCGGGTCATTATTGGCGTAAACCGGGTCAAAACCGCCGTGGACGGTCTGGTAAGCTTTGTCGGTTAGATCATCAACACCACTGAGGTCATACCTGGCATAACTTGTTGCGCTGGATGATTCAATTTTATCCGGGTTGCCCTTAGGCACAATGCCCCCGGAAGTGACCAGGGCCACCCTGGCTTTAGCCGGGTCTTTTAGCGGCGGCGAAGGCTCGACCCGGTCGAAGAACGGCATGGGGTACTCGCTGACATAATCTTCTCCCCGCAGCCTGGCTACCAGCATGTCCACCGCCCGCTTTGAACTCCGTTCAGCAAGGAAAACATTCTTGCGGATACCCCGGGGTAGATAGCCCTCTTCCTGCGGCAGGCCAAGCTTTTCGCCTCGCCCTAATTTTAAAGCCAGCCTGGCCATCGGCCCTACCGCCTTGCGCAAGCTAGCTGCCGAACTGCCTGTCTCTACAATATAAGCAAAGCGCCGGTACATTTCATAGCCCGGGTTTTCGGGATGCATCCCGCTGACAACGGGTTTCTTGAGGGTTTCGACTACGCCCTGGGCCACAGCGCCGCAGGCAGTACCATAACGCCCGGCGTTAAAAGCTGGCCCGGCCAGCACCACATCGGGATTATAGCGGCCGATCAGGGCCGTAACTTCCTCCCTGGCCCGGTCTATATTGGCGGCAAAATAAGTATCCCCACAAATTACTGTCGCTACAATTTCCGCCTGATCTTGAAAAGCCTCAGTAAATGCCAGCCCCGGGCCTAGCGGTCCCTCTTTTACCGTTGGCGGCAGATCAGCTTTCTCCTCGCCGCCTATCTGCCCGAAAAACTGGTTAAGGTAGTGAACGACCCGCACTTTTCTGTTAGCCAAGTATTGCTTCCCTTCTTTCGTGTATTACAGTGGAAAGCTGTCTCAAGAAGGAGCAGATTGCCTCCGGGGCTTATTGCGCCTCGCTGGCAATCCTGCTCGCCTCTCAAAGTACATTTTTCATTTCCTACCGTAACGCCGTACACTCAAAACTTGCTGTACTTTTCCCTGATGCCCTTTACTTCCGCAATTATAGCTTCTTTATCCAGCACCATTTCCATCATGCCGATCTGTTGCTCATAAACCTGCTCATCAATGGCTGCTTTGACTTCCGGTTCAAAGATATGGTAAACCTTGAGTCCCAACTGGACTCCTGTCAATGGACCGGCATAGGCAGGATCGCCGTTGGTTACAGTTTCTGCAGTTAGCCCGGAGGCTTCTGCCTCAGCGCCGCCCAGAATTACCAGGAGCTTTTCGGGTTTGTATTTCTCCGCAGCGTCCTTTACCCGCGCCTGGTTCTCCAGGTCCATTGCTCCAGCGGCAGTTCAAACAAAGCACTCAGTAGTATTAAATATTATTTCCGCGCCGCTGTTTTTGAGACATGCTTCGATAGCCGGGCCGGGGATGCCGTCCCGGTCTCCCAGGATAATCAGCTTTTTGCCTTTGAAATCTAAGGCCATTCTAACCAACCCTCCTTTTAAAATCTCATCCTCTAGCCAAATTGCTTTAATACTCGCGGGCTGATAAATAACCGAAACCCAGTTCACAGGTTGAACCGATAAGGGCCTGTATTTCTA
>JAAYGJ010000108.1 GCA_012727745.1 Clostridia bacterium
AAACCATTCAGCATTCAATATCTACCTTTCAACCTCATTATAATGCCATTCGGCGGAAAAAGGCAAGGGGGCCGAAGTAATTCCCAATATTTAAATATTTTCTACTAATTATTTGGAATATTGCTTAACCAGCAAGTCTTACATTGCCCGTTGCAGCTTTTAAGCAACAGAGCATGGCAGCGAGGGCAGCGACAGAGATGAAGGTTATTTATTGGATAATTACAACGAGGGCATCTATAACCGTTCGCTTCTGCCATGATTTTTACTCCTCTCTCACAATAATTTGCTTAAATTATAATGTTTGACACTATACCACCTATAAAAAATGCCAGGAACAGTATTGCAGGCCAGATAATGATACCTTCACGCCAACCCCGTTCTTTAAAGATTACCAGAACTGAAGCAATACAGGGTACAAAGATAGTAATGGTAAGCAAAGCTACCAAGGACTGTGGCGCTGTAAGGGGTAAGGCGTAAAGGCCAGCAGCGCCAAAATCCCGCCGGATAAAACCCATAATAAAGGCGGTAGCTGTTTCTTTTGGTAATTGCAACCAGTTAACCGTTAGTGGTGCTAATACGTCTTGCAGGGTTACCAATAGCCCGCTAACTTGCAAAAAGCCAATACAAAGCGCTCCTAGGGCAAATAGCGGAGCCGCTTCGTATATAAAGGAAGTAGTCCGGGTAACAGTTTTCTTTAGGACATTAAGGGGGTGCGGCCAGCGAATAGGGGGCAAATCTATTAAAAGATCGGTGGCTTTACCGGGTAATAGTCGGTTTAATGCTGTTCCTGTCACTATTAGGATAGTGGCAACAAGGATAAGATACAGGGCTGCGTAGCTGGCACCAAGGGGTGCCAGCATACTGGCTATAAAGGCTAATTGTGCAGAACATGGTATACACATAGCCAACAAAAAGGTGGCGATGCGTCGTTCGCGGTTGCTAGTAAGTAAACGGGTGGTAATGGTAGCTGCTGTCACACACCCAAAGCCAAGTATAATGGGTATAATCCCTCTGCCATTCAGGCCCAGGTGCATCAAGGCCCGATCTACCAGCACGGCAATTCTGGGAAGTAGTCCGGAGTCCTCTAATATTGCCAGGCTTAAATAGAAACCTGCAACAAGGGGTAGCAAAAGTCCGAGGACATAAGTTACGGCCATAGTTAGAACCCCAAATTCACCTATTAACAGGATGCCTAAAATGGAATCCGGTGCCACCCAGGTACTGACTAAATTGGTTATAAAGGGTTGATAATAGCCCTCCATCAATCCATTTTCAGTTAACTCTACTATTGTCTGGGCTATAAATACACCTACGAATTGATAGAGCGCCCACAGGATTAATAACAATATAGGTATACCGGTCAGGGGTTGCATCATCCAGTGTCCCAGGCGAGCAGACCAGGAAATGCCATTATTTGTTTCTTTTACCACTGCGGCAACAATGGCATCGACATGTTTTCTTCTGGCGAGGTAGATTTCTTCCTGACGGGACTTCATTTTAATGCGATGACGGGCTGCCACATATGGATCGCCTTCGAGGATAAGCAGCGCCTCGGCTTGATTGCCGATCTTTTTCAGGGGCAATGACCACATCTCGGCCAATATAGGCAGGCTATTCCCCTGTCTGGCATTAGCTACAGCCTGTTTTAATTGCTTCAAACCTTGCTTGCGGGTTGCAACAGTAGGAACAACTGTTACCCCTAATAGCTCAGAAAGTTTATCTATATCTATTGCAATTCCCTGGCGCTGGGCTTCGTCAACCATATTCAGGGCAACGACCACAGGTATACCCATATCAATAATCTGCTGGGTAAGAAAAAGATCCCGTTCTAAATGAACGGCATCCACTACATTTATTACTATATCTGCATTGAGAATAATATCCCGTGCTACTTTTTCTTCTTCATTAAAAGATGATACGCCGTATATGCCGGGAGTATCGATAATTAAGTCATTACCTAACCTGGCCTGGCTTATATCAAGGGTAGTACCGGGATAGTTGGAAACATCTACGTAAATGCCGGTGAGGGCGTTAAAGAAGACCGATTTTCCCACGTTGGGGTTCCCCACCAGTACTATCTTGCGCATTTTTGAATTATTTTCCTGTTTTTTATTATTAACGTGACAGGCCATATACTTGTCCCCTGCTAAAAGATTTACAGTGTTCGATAGCTGGCACCGGTTCTATCTTTATCTTTTTTGCCAATCCTCTACCAATAGCTATTTCCTGGCGCTTTTTGGTTACTATGACCGGTCCGCCTGGAATTACGTTGGCACAGGTTATCACTTGGCCTTCAGATATTCCAAAACGAATAGTCTGGGCACGAATGCCCCTGCCTGGTAATGCCAGGATACGGCATTTCTGTCCGGGTTTAGCTTTATCCAGTGTCATAGCTTTCTCCTCCCGTATATTCTATGCAGCGTATCTGGAGGTTAATAGTAGTGAGTGATATCATTTTCAATTAGTGCTCTAATGATATATTATTGCAAATGATAATCGTTGTCAATGGGTATTTAAAAAAATAACTATTTATTTTTCAAGGCTTTTTCTCAGCTAATAATGCAGCGTATATCTTCTTCTACCGGTAGATGGTAAGAGGTACAAAGTTCAACCAGACGGGAGGTTGTACGTTCACCCAAATAGTCTTCCAGAGTTTTCAGATCCAGATTGGTAGTAACCACTGTCGGTAATTCATTAATTAAGCGGTAATTGATTAATGAGTAGATTTTATTACAGGTCCATTCAGTATAATTATGGGCACCAAGGTCATCGAGGATTAAAATAGGGGCTTTTCGCGCAATATCTATAAGTTCCAGTTCTGTTTGACTGTTGTCCTGGGGGCGGCGATCATAAGTAGCCCGGATAGCATCGAGCAGGTCAGGCACAACTGTAAAGAGTACTTCTCTGTTTGCAGCTATCAAGGCATTGGCAATAGCTGCGGCAAGAAAGGTTTTACCGCTGCCTACAGGGCCAAAAATTAAAAGACCACGGCCATGAGATTTATGCGTGTATGTGTTTACATAGCGCCGGGCTGCTTCCAGGCAGCGCCGGGCACTTTCATAGTATGAAGTACCGGTTAACTCATCTTGCAGCTCCCGGGAGTAGTATTTAAGGTCAAAACCATCCAGAGTATGGCGGGCTAATTGGGGCGCCAGGTTGGCGGAGCGCAAAAGTTTTTGCCAGCTTTTCTGGAGCATACAGCGGCATCGATAAGCGAGCCCGTCTCTAATAATAAGTCCCCTGTCATGGCAAAGGGAACAATCAAACGACTTTTCTTGATTATTTATTGCTGCATGAGGCTTCATCGTAGTTATTTGGGCAGGAATATGTATCTTTTTCATCGCGATATTATCCCCCCTGCTATCCATCTTTAAGGTGTAACGCCATTACCGGCTTAAGGATAAATTGTTTGAAACGCCCGGCAAGTTAGCTTCTGGGGCTGAGACGATACAGGTCACGGTATTTATCATTTTTGGCTTGTTTTTTATCAGCAGCGCGGTGTGGACGGCTTCTTCTCTTCCTTTTCTCATCAAAAGCTATGGCTTCAGCAACAGTGCTAATATTGTGGCGTTGCCAGTCGCATAAAATTGAGTCAATGTAACGGAAGTTTAAGGCCCCTCGTAAAACAGCCCTGCGCAGAGCTTCTTGCAAAAGTTCTACTGACAGCTGTTCATTCTGCATCCAGGTTTTAAGCTGGTCACTTTCCAGAGGCGAAAGTGGACGCCCAAATTCTTTTTCTAAGCATTGATAAAGTTTTCCGTACTTGTCTGTAGTAGCAGCTATCTCATCGGCGGAAGCTATAACTGATTTATAATCTCCAAGGACTAGTTGTGTCAATCTTGACCACAGTGGTGTAAAGTTGAAGCTATTCTGCCAGCATTTGAGGGTGCTGCTGTAGTAGGGTTCTACAGTTATGAGTTTTTTTTCGATCAGTGAAGCAATCAGGTTTTTTATAGTTTCAACATCCAGTTGCATGTACTGACTCAACTTTTCCGGAGAGGGAAAACGTTCATGCTCTACCTGGCGCCAGTGCAATAAGTGCAATATCACCATCATTTCTAGTTCGGTTATGTCTAGCCGGCTGTAAAACTTTAGCAGTATGTTGGGGATAACGAAACTCCCCGATTCCAGCAAAGTTGCAAATAATATTGAGTAATTGTCATTAAGGCTTACCATACTAATTTTTCCCCCTGGCAGCTTGGTTACCATATTTTATTATAGCATTGTTAATCCCTTTGCTAAAGGTTTGCAGGCTAGAGCTTGGCTATAGGCAAATTATTATTTATAATATTGGCCATAAAGGAGGTTCGGTTCTTTGGAGGTAATTGCCCTTGTAGGTCCCAGCGGGAGCGGCAAGAGTCATAGGTCTCTGGCAGTTGCTCATGATTATGCGGCCGAGCTTATGATTGATGATGGCCTATTAATTCAAGGCAGCCGCATTTTGGCGGGAATTTCCGCCAAGGAACAACCGACCCGGGTAGGGGCCATAAAAACCGCCCTCTTTTGCGATCCTGAGCATGCCCGCGAAGTACGACAAGTATTGGCTGACCTTAAACCCCGCAGACTACTGGTAATAAGTACTTCACGGAAAATGGTGTTAAATATTAGCCAGCGCCTGAATTTACCTGAGCCTTCCATTTGGCTTGATATTACCGACATAGCTACTCCGAAAGAAATTGCTCGTGCCAGGCAAATTCGTCAGCAACTGGGCAAACATGTTATTCCGGTACCTGCGGTAGAGTTAAAACCTCGTTTCCAGGGCCTGCTAATTGAACCCTTGCGCACTTTTTTACGTCGCCGCCACTCCCCACCTGGTAAAGCCGTGAAACTCTGGGTGGAGCAGACTACAGTCAGGCCTACATTTAATTCCCTGGGTCGCTTTTATATTAGCCATAACGCTGTGGCTCAGATCGCAATTTACCTGGCAACTACTGCAGGATTAAGCAACCTTGAGGTCAAAATTGACAGCCATAACAGTAATTTAATAATAAATATTGAAGCAGCAGCCCCATATGGCGTCTCTTTGCCTGTACTGTTACGCCGGATACAAAAAAAGGTCCGGACAGTAATATCGTCGATGACAGGTCTAGAGGTAGAAGCTGTCAATATCACCATCCGAACCCTGACTTTTAAAGAATAAAAATTAACTTACTTCTTCTAGCAGGCTCTCACTTATGAGAGCCTCAATCTGCTCAAGTTTACGGTTAATCCTGTCATATTCCTGCCTGGCAAAGCCAGCTTCAACCATGGCTTTTAGTTGAATAACGAGACGCTGGTATCTAGCTTCAGCTTCAGCGGCTGCAGCCTGAGCAATAAGTTTCTCTGTAGGCCCAGCAACAATCTTTTCAGGTACTGGCAATAGTTGTACGCTGGATAACCATTCGGGCACCTCAGCCTCCAGGCCTAACTCGGAGATAATTAAATTGGCAAAGTCTTCGGAGGACTTCTCCTCACCGTGGGTAACAAATACTTTGCGCGGTAAATGGTCAAAGGATTTTATCCAGTTTAATAGGCCTGTTTGATCAGCATGGGCAGAAAAACCTGTAATATTGACAATGTCTGCTTTGACAGCAATTTCCTCACCGTGGATACGAACTTGTTTTTCCCCTTGAAGCAGGCGATGCCCCAGGGTGCCAACAGCCTGATAGCCTACCAGCAGCACTGTTGCTTCTTTACGCCAAAGATTGTGTTTTAAATGATGTTTAATTCTGCCTGCGTCGCACATGCCGCTGGCAGAAATGATAATTACTCCGCCGCTAATCTGATTAATGGCCATTGACTCTTCCGTTGTCCGGCTTATGTGCAAACCTGGCAAGTAAAAGGGACAGGTAACCCCATCAGCACTTAAACTTTTAGTTTGTTCATCAAAATATTCCTGGTGTTTGCAAAAGATATCTGTGGCGGCTGCTGCCAGGGGGCTATCCAGATAAATTTTGTCGACAGCGATAGCGCCTTGCTTAATAAGGACATGCAGGGCATACAGGAGGTCCTGGGTACGTTCTACGGCAAAAGCCGGAATGACCAGGTTGCCTCCTTTTTTCATAGTTGTTTGGATTACTTCTTTAAGTTGCTCAATTGTATCTTTTTCGAGCTTATGGCAGCGATTGCCATAAGTAGATTCAATTACCAGGTAGTCGGTATGAACTATTTTTGCCGGGTCCTGGACAACAGGGTGACCTGGATTACCCAGGTCGCCGGAAAAGGTTATTTTAACTTCATTATTATCGTCATCTTTTAGCCAGAGTTCAACGATGGCAGAACCCAGAATATGTCCTGCGTTTTGCAGCCGTAAGCGGATGCCAGGTAAAATTTCTTTTTCTACACCATAGTCAATGCCTTCAAAGTATGGCAGACAGGCAGCTGCTTGCTCAGCAGTATAAATTGGTGTTAATAGGGGCAGCCCAGCCCGGCTATTTTTACGATTTTTGCGTTCAACTTCCATTTCTTGGATATGACCGCTGTCTGGCAGTAAGACGCTGGCCAGGTCAACGGTAACTGGGTGGGTATACACCGGTCCTTTATAACCCTGTAAATAGAGTTTGGGAATTAAACCGCAGTGGTCAATATGAGCATGGGTTAGGATTACTGCGTTAATACTGCTAGGTTCAAAGGGAAAAGGGCCGTAGTTTCTCTCTTTGATAGCTTTCGAGCCTTGAAATAGGCCGCAATCCACCAACAGGCGGTGTTTGCCGTTATCGATCAGATAACAGGAACCGGTTACGGTTCCTGCTGCACCACAGAACTGCAAATTAATCATAATCCACCTCTCCCATATGGGTAGCCTTAAGCTTCGGCTGCAGCCCCGCTGTTAAGGGCAAGATGACGAGCAACAAAGCGTTCCATGCGGTTCATAGCCTCTATAAGATCGGCCAGAGAAGCGGCATAGGAACACCTGATAAAACCTTCAGCACTGGCGCCAAAGGCATTGCCGGGTACAACTGCGACCTTTTCTTCTTGCAACAGTTTTTCAGCAAATTCAATCGAGCTTAGCCCTGTATGTTTAATAGAGGGAAAAACATAAAAAGCTCCCTGGGGTTCAAAGCATTCCAGCCCCATATCACGTAAACGCTTGACTACCAGCCGGCGCCGCTGGTTATATTGTTCGACCATATGCTTAGCATTTTCACGCCCGTAACGCAGGGCTTCCAGGGCGGCCATTTGGCTCATTATAGGAGCGCACAGGATGGTATACTGGTGTATTTTTACCATTTGCGCCAGGAATTCTGGATGAGCAGCTACATAGCCAATACGCCAGCCAGTCATGGCAAAGGCTTTAGAAAAACCGTTAATTAAAATGGTTCTTTCCTGCATTCCCGGAATAGCTGCAAATGACAGAGGCGGCCCGTCGTAGCGCAATTCACTGTAGATTTCGTCGCTGATAACAAGCAAGTTGTACTTTTTGACCAGTGCGGCAATAGCATGCATAGTGTCAGTATCAAGGACGGCACCAGTGGGGTTATTGGGAAAACATAGTAACAAGACTTTAGTGCGGGGAGTAATATATGACTCCAACCGGGCTGCCGTTAGGGCGAAATTATCCTCCATTGTTGTCGGTACTGTTACAGGCACACCACCAGCTAGCCTTGTTACAGGCTGGTAGGCTACATAACAGGGCTCAGGAATTAACACCTCATCCCCCGGGTTAATAACTGTCCTTAGAGCCAAGTCAACAGCTTCACTGGCACCAATAGTAACTAAGATTTGCTTCGACGGATCATATTCCAGGCCGAAGGTATCCAGCAAATAACTGGCAATAGCCTGGCGCAATTCCGGCATTCCGTAATTAGAAGTATACATGGTATAGCCCTTTTCTAGGGAGTGGACACAGGCCTCCCGGATATGCCAGGGCGTAACAAAGTCAGGCTCCCCTACACCCAGGGAAATCACTCCCTTAGTGTTGGCTACCAGGTCAAAAAAGCGGCGTATGCCGGAAGGCGGTATGTTCTTTACTGTCGGAGAGATAAAACGTTTGGGGTCAAAGCCATGAGTGATAGTCATGGTTGCAACACCTGCCTTCTGTCAGTTTCTTCGTCTGCAAAAATTACTCCGTCTTCTTTATATCTTTTGAGGATAAAATGGGTACGAGTGCTCTGGACGTGTTCAATGGTAGCTAGCTTTTGCGCTACAAAGTTGGCAACTTCTTTTAAGCTTTTGCCCTGTACCTGAACCGATAGATCATAGCTGCCAGAAATTAGGGAAACTGATTTTACTTCTGGGTAGTGATAAAGACGTCTGGCTATTTCGTCAAACCCCACATCCCGCTGTGGAATTACTTTTACGTCAATTAAAGCTGATACTACATTGTCGTTGCCAACTTTTTCCCAGTTAATCATGGTATGATAGCCTAATATAACTTTTTCTTGTTCCATGGCACGGATCTCTTTGCTTACCTGCTCAACTGGTAAAGCCAGCATAACCGCTATTTCTTTAGCGGATAATTTAGCGTTATACTTTATGAGCTCGAGTATTTTTTTACGCATAGATATCCTCCCGGTTACTGTAATTGGTAACAGTCTGGCTAATATATAAAAAACTCCCGTCCCTCAAGGGACGAGAGGTTTTCCCGCGGTACCACCCTAATTGGTCACTATAGACCCTGCTTTATGCTGCGCCGCTAAACTATTGACGCAGCCGGCCTTTAACGGGGCCAGCGTTCTACCTTTAGGCTGTTGCCTCCAGGTGACGGCTCCGGGGTGGCTTTAAACAGTTCTGCTACCGGGCTTCCATCATCCCCGGCTTGCTGTTAGCAGAAGGCTGTTTATTCTTCCCTTCCTTGCCTTTAGCTATAATAGAATTTATACCATTTTAGCATTGGCTTAACCTCTATGTCAATATGCGATTAGGGACGCTGCTGCCAGAGAGCTTCCCTGCGCAGGCGCCGGGCCAGGAAAATGGGATTTACCAGTTCCCCTGCAGTAATCAATCTCAAACAAATACCTTTACGGCGGCAGAAGAAATCATAACGCCAGTCTTGACAACTCTCTGCCAATTGAAAACCTAGCTGTAAACGGGGCAGGAAAAAGGCGATATTGCCATATGGAGTAGGATAATCGGCAATAAGCTCTTCTCCCGGGTAGGCTTGCAACAGAGCCAGGCGTAAGTTCTCCAGCTTGCCATTGTCTGCTTCACTTGTACCTACTGCCCTGTCCTCTGTTTCCGCTTCCGGTTCTGTGACCTGAGCCGTGTCAACTTCCGGGACTGCAGGAATCTCCGGCGAGGAAATGCTTAAGGGTTCAGGAACGTCGCCAGGCGCAGCAGCATACCCCGCAGCTGCTGTTTCTAATTCTTCCCTTTGTTCCTGCAGGGAGATATACTGTTGTTCTGCAGGAGGGCTGGTTGTCGTCTCCGGGACAGTAGTAGACAGGGTTGCTTCTGCAGCAATTATGTCCTCTGAAGCGACCTGTTCAAGGTCTTCGCTATCATCATAAAGATCGTCTTCTAAGGAAGCCGAAGCAGCTGCCTGTTTGCTTTGCTTCTCTTCTGCAACTTTATTGTCTAAGGATTTAAGATAACTGGCCACGCCTTCAGTAATGACGTAATTAATATCCTCAGCAAAATTACCAAAGCTTTGCAGTATACGCCGGTCAGGCAACCGTTGGCTGATTAATTGTTCCAATAACGCCCGGAGATGTTGTTCCTGGCCTTCAAGTATTTCCATTAGCGAATCACCCATTTCATGTACCAGGGCAACGCAACTTGCTAATTGTTCTTCCCGGCCAGGTTCATCTTTAAGGCTTACCGACAGAGCCTTCTGGATAAGTTCATCCACCTGCTGTAGGATTTTATTTTCCAGCCGGCTATTACGCATTAATTTCCACCCCCTGGCTGCTATATTACTCCTACCAGTATATGCAGGGGTACATCAAAAAAGAACAGGTAGCAGCAAAACCGCACCTGCTCTTTTTTGCTTTTTCAGGTAAAATTATAATTGAGGGCGGGGGTATAGACCAGCTTCTCGGACAATAGTTGGTATAATATCTTCCCACATTACCGCCATGATATGGACGCCGGCAACTCCTTCAATAGTTTTCAAGTGTTTGATTTGTTCGACACAGATAGCGACTCCTTCGGCTTTAGGGTCAGAAGCTTGTTCGATGCGGTTTATGATTGCCTCCGGAACAATCATACCTGCCACCGACTTTTGCATATACCTGGCAGCCCGGGCTGATTTTATCGGCATTACCCCGGCAATGATATGGGCCTTTTTATGCAAATCCCGTTCTCTTACCATGGCCATAAAGCGTTCGAAACGATCCATATCAAATATCGCCTGGGTCTGGATAAAGTCAGCGCCGGCATTAATCTTTTTTTCCAGGCGTATGACTCGAAATTCAAATGGATCGGCAAAGGGATTGGCGGCAGCACCAATGAAAAAACGGGGCTCATTACTTTTAAGTTCTTCGCCGCAAGAAAACCTTTTTTCGTCCCTTAAATCTTTAACAATCTTAATAAGCTGCAGTGAGTCTACATCGTAGACGTTTTTGGCAGCCGGGTGGTTGCCAAATGACTGGTGGTCACCGGATAAACAGAGTACGTTTTTTATACCCAGGCTATAGGCGCCCAGCAAGTCGCTCTGCAGGGCAATGCGGTTACGATCGCGGGTAGTCATCTGGATTATAGGTTCGCCGCCAGCCTGGAGGACGTGCACCCCCGCGGCAATACTTGACAGGCGAACGATGGCTGTCTGGTTATCAGTAAGATTTAAAGCATCTACATAATCTTTGAGCATGACAGTGTGCTCTATAATTTCTTCCGCATTGGCATGTTTTGGCGGTCCTACTTCGCCGCTTACCACGAAGTGTCCCTGAGAGAGAATTTTTTCCAACTTACTTGCCGTTTTCAATCCAGCTTCACATCCTCTCGTACAACTTTGCGGGGACCGCCGTCGCGGGATTGGGACCAATCTTTAAGAGGTTCTAGCTCCAGTAACAAATCAAGCTTGTCCAGGGCCTGCAGGCGATCATAAATTAACTGCCAGGCACAGGGAGTATCAGGGTTGATCTCGCATTTACCATTCTGGGAGCCGCCGCAGGGACCGTTTAAGATACTCTTAGAACAGCGGATTATCGGGCATATTCCTCCTGTTTTGTAGAGGATACATTCACCGCAAAGGCCGCACCGTTCTTCCCAGACACCGTGTTCAACAGTGCCTCCAGCAAATTTGGTATTCAGGGCTGGCACAACCCATTTCTGGTACCGTTCCGCTAGAAATTGCACCCCCACGCCGCAGGCCAGTGAAACAATACAATCAATGTCTTCAGTGAGATGGTTGGCCAGCATTTCCACATACTCCGGATCACACTGGCGAGTTAATGTTACTTCTATGGTTTCCAGAGGGTTGCCTTCCACCTGTCTTAGCATCCGTAGTTCAGAAGCCAGAATCCCTGTTTCCTTCTCTCCTCCGGCCAGACAGACACTGACGCAACCGCCACAGCCTACCAGCAGAATTTTCCGTGCATTTTTAATGAGAGCGGCAATCTCTGCCAGGGGTTTGCTTTCCGCAATAATCATCCCTTTTCACCTGCTTTCATGTATTCTCTAGCCTAGCGGCGGCGCCTGGTAAGCAATTGTTTGCTTTTACAGGACTGGGACCTAGTTTGCGGATACGTTCAGTAAACTCCCGGGCGATTTCGGCAAAGCGTGGTCCCATGGCTGCCGAAAGATTATACATCTCCAGGCGTTCGCCACCGATACCTATTTCATCTAAAATTTTTTTAATTTTGTTTACCCGGCGTTTGGCACGGTAATTGCCTTTGAGAAAATGGCAGTCGCCTTCCAGACAGCCTAACACATAAACTCCATCAGCTCCTTGCTCAAAAGCCTCCAACAATACCCGCTCATCGGTCTTACCGGAACAGGGCATTTCTATAATGCGGATATTGGCCGGGTACTGCAGGCGCATAGAACCGGCCAGGTCGGCCGCCGAATAGGCACAGTAAAAGCAACAAAAAGCGATGATTTGCGGTTCAAAATTGTTCATTAGCTACACCTTCCCAAACAGGCCGGCTACTTTGGCCAGTAGCTGGTCATCCTCATAGAACTGCAACTGGATTGCCTTGGCCGGGCATTCGCCGGCACAGGTGCCGCAGCCCATACACTGGACCGCATTGATTTCAGCTACATTACGCTCGTTAATACGGGGCACGTTAAAGGGACAGACGCGCACGCAGGTTAAACAGGCGGCACACTTTTCTTCCTCCACCATGGCTATTACCCCGCCAACCATTAAGTTTTGCCTGGCGAGGATAGTACAGGCGCGGGCCACCGCTCCTTCTGCCTGGGCCATTGCCTCCCGGGCAAATTTGGGAGCATGACCGGCACCGCAGAGGAAAATGCCGGCTGAAGGGAAATCAACAGGTGCCAG
>JAAYGJ010000109.1 GCA_012727745.1 Clostridia bacterium
AGTTAAACCTTCTTCTTTGGGCTAGCAGGAAGCTCTGCTCTAAGCTAGAATAAATATATGTCGTTCATTGATTGCAACATTGGAGGTTTATTCCTTGCTTAAACGTCTTTGCATTCTGCTAATTCTTATGATCGCAGTTTTTACTATGATGCCTGCAGTTGCCCGGGCAGCGCCCCAAGCGCCGGATATTAGCTCCCAAGTCGCCGTCCTAATGGACCAGGTAACCGGGGAAGTTATTTACGCCAAAAACGAAACGGAACAATGGGAACCAGCCAGCCTGACCAAAATCATGACAATGTACCTGGCCCTGGAAGCCATCAATAATGGCAGCCTTTCTCTGGACGAAATGATTACTGTTAGCGAAAGAGCCTGGCGGACAGGCGGTTCGCGTATGTACATTGAAGTAGATACGCAAGTATCGGTTGCAGACCTCTTAAAAGGAATATCGATTGTATCGGGGAATGATGCTTCTGTAGCTGTAGCGGAACGCCTGGGGGGATCAGTAGAAGGCTTTGCTGCCCGGATGAATGAAAAGGCCAAGCATTTGGGCCTTACCGACACTAATTTCACCAATCCCCACGGCCTGCCTGATGAAGAGCACTATACTACCGGGCTGGATATAGCCCGGCTTGCTAGAGCCTATATTAACGACTTTCCCCAGGCCCTGGAATACCATTCCACTCGCGAATATACATTTAATAATATCACCCAGCAAAACCGCAACGGGCTGTTAAAATACCCAGAAATAGACGGTCTTAAAACCGGCTTCCTTTCCAGTACCTGCAATCTTATTGCCACTGGTAAAAGGGATGATTACCGGCTGATTGCCGTAATAATGGGTGCTGCCAGTGAAACCGCCCGCGAACAGGACGCCCTGGCTTTGCTGAACTTTGGCTTTGACAACTATGCTGCCAGCCAGATCGGTAAAGCCGGGCAAAGTTTTGGCGAAATACCGGTATATAAAGGAAAACGCGGCAGGGTAAAAGCAGTATTGCCGGCGGACCTGACTGTAACTGTTTATAAAAATGCCGAAGTAAAGGTCAACACAGACCTGCCGGCCTACCTGGAAGCACCATTGGCAAAAGGCCAGCAAATTGGTAGCCTGGTAATTGAAGCCAGGGAACAACAAAAAAGCTACCCTCTAGTAGCAGCAGAAGAAATCCGCCGGGGGAATTTCCTGAAAGTGATATGGCACAACTTGCTCCTGGGAATAAAAAAACTGCTGGGGATGATTTAGTAACTAGGAAACCTATATACCCGCTGTTGCTCACCCCTTCCCTATTTATTGTGTTTATAATGTTATAACGACAAATTCGAGATTTAACGAGTTCGCAGGGTGGGTTTAAGCAAAAAAGATTCGCTAACCGCGAGGCACTACTTGACAATAAAGCCCTGGGTGGGCTAATATATTTAGTGCTCTGATAAATTGGCAAACAGTCATATACTACAGCTCCAGCCAGCCTAAACAATAGCGGTTATGCTGATGTGGCTCAGGGGTAGAGCAGCGCACTCGTAATGCGCAGGCCGGGGGTTCAAATCCCCCCATCAGCTCCAGTAATAGCAAGGCCTCCGGGGTTTAGCTTAGCCCGGGGGCTGTTTTTATGAATTGCCTCCCATTTGCCGCCATCCAGGTTTCGGAAGATGCCCGGTCCCCATTATATCAT
>JAAYGJ010000110.1 GCA_012727745.1 Clostridia bacterium
CTACAACTTCGACGAATGGGGGGAGATATTTTCCGACCAGGTGGTAGCTGCTGCCATAATTGACCGTCTAGTGCATCATGCCCACATTTTTTACATCAATGGCACAAGCTACCGGCTCAAGGGCAAACTGAGAGCTTCAACAGATTATTAATTCGCAAACAAGGCTAAAGTTTTATCCCTTTTTGCATCACTACAAGCTCGTAACTGTTGCTCTTAGGTGGGTCAATTTTATTTGCACATGGTGGATCAATTCTATTGACTATCAACAACCAGCACTCGAGCTTATAACTTGTGGCATTTTCCAATATCTTTTTTCTGCTTCTGAGATTGCAGAAATCATGTGCGAATATTTAACGCGCTGAACTATTTTTCTTAAATTAGGCAAATCACTGCTTGTCTATTAGAAATGATGCGGACAGCCCTTCCCACTAACATCTCCAATGGCAAACTGCTTTCATACGAGCAGCTGTGTAATAATGTACAACTTAATTCTCATTTGGATAATTGAAATCTCTAGCAGCTGATACAAGAGCATTAAGATTTTCAGGAGGAGTATCAACAGATAAGTTGCAACTTGCTCCTAAGATAAAGCCACCGCTAATTGCTACATCATCCAAAATTTTTTTAGCCGAGAAATATACCTCCTCTGCTGCCCCACTCTCCAACACGCTCGTTGGTACCTGTCCCATTATATTTGTCTGTGTATGATAATCATTTTTAAACTGCCTTAAGTCTTTAACTCCGTCAATATGTAACATATCAGCATTTTCCTTGACCGCAAGATCAAATCTATCCTCCCAATTCCCGCAAGTATGTAAGATCGTAAGAACGCCTAATTTTCTGGTCTCAGAAAACAATTTACAGCTATAGGGGTGACAAAATTGTTCATAATGCTTCCTGGAAATACAATTAGCACTCCCGGTAGGCTGTCCAAACCAAAGCACATCAGCTCCCGCTTTATATAGATAAGTAGCAGCTTGAATACATTGTTCAGTACAAAATTCCAGAACTTCTGTTAAAAAAGAATGCTCCTGAATAATTGATACATACAGGTTTTGAAGTCCAATAAGATTTGCCGCCATTCTAAAAGGTGCCATTGTAGGCATAATTACTGGCACATCTTTACCAAGCTTTTTTTTGAACCCTTCTATGACCGAAACCTTAAAATGAGTCCATCTGGATTTCTCGGGTTTGTATTGTGATAACCTATATAGTTTTTCAATGTTTATTACCGCGGGCTCCTCGTAAGATGGCGGAATATTATCATGAATCTTTATAATAGTACCCAGTGCTGTACTAATATCATCAATAGAAGGACCCCATACAGCATCATACCCGAAATCTTCAAAGGCTTTTACTTCACAATCGACATAAATACTAGGATCATATAAGGCCTCATTGAATCTACGTTGGCTATATCGTAAAGTAAATAACCATCCAAAAGGTGCTACTGGAACAGTGCTTGAACGTCCGCCTTTAAGCGCTAAAACTATATTTTCCAATCTGGTCAAGCACAAACAACTCCTACTTCAACAATTTGCTTATAACTCGTTAACTCGCCTGCTCTCTTAGATTTTCTTTTTACTAACTACCCTATCATGTCTCCTGGGTACTTCGGAGCAGGGTCTGTGCCTTATGGAGTGCCCTGAGGTTAGTTCCAGATGCCGTTTCAGCTGGTGCAAAAATCCAGCATTTCCAGAAGTATCTCTAACCGCCAAACTATTTGCTACTTTCCCAAAGGAGAGGGACTCTCTATTGAAAGAACTGGCCGGCCAAACCGCCCTTTTTATCCAGTTCGGCCAGGCCATCTCCGAGCGCCGGTATTAATCGCATCCCTGCTTGTTTTCTTCAGATGCATTGAACGCGTCTGGGACACTCTCCAGGCCCGCCTGGTAAATTGAACTCCGCCCGGCGGGTATCTCTTGCCCTCGAAGAGGCCAATGCCTTCCTGACAGGGTTTATAGAGGAGTTTAAGCGGCGTTTTGCCGTCGTCCCCCGCTCACTCCGGAACCGGTTATACCCCTTGCCTGCCTACGACTAAGTTAAAGCATATCCTTTCTATGCGTGTGCTTAGTAAGGCTTCCCGCTAAGGCCTTTATAGTGACATTTTCACCGTCCCTTGACACCTAGCTTTCAAAATTATACAGCCTTAACTAGCTGTACCAAGATAAGATTGTTGCAATACCGTGCTCTTTTGCATCTCATCGGTTGTACCCTCATACACTATTTGCCCTTTTTGAAGCACATATCCGCGTTCAGATACACGCAAAGCCTTTCTTGCGTTCTGTTCCACTAGTATAAAGGTTATTTGATTTTCTTTTTTAATGCGGCTAATCATTGCAAATACTTCATTTACTATTGCAGGCGCAAGACCTAATGACGGTTCATCAAGCAATATTAATTTAGGATCAGCCAACAATGCTCTGGCTATATAAAGCATTTTACGTTCTCCGCCGCTCAAAGTACCAGCACGTTGTCTTTTGCGTTCTTTTAACCGTGGGAATAATTCGTATATATGCTCCAATCTTTCTTCTATTATGTTCTTGTTACCCTCATGATAGGCCCCAAGCAATAAGTTTTTTTCCACAGGCAAGTCGGGGAAAAGTCCTTCTCTTTCAGGCACTATGGCTATTCCTTTTCTTACTACATGATGGATAGGTAAACCATCTATTCTCTCGCCTAAAAAGTGTACACTCCCAGTTACTGGTTTAACGAGACCTAAAATGGTTTTAAGTAAAGTTGTTTTTCCTGCACCATTTGCCCCCAAAATACACACAGTTTCCCCCCGTCTCACCTGTAAAGTAACATTATTAAGCACAGGCATTTCACCGTAAACAGTATTTACGTTACGCAATTCCAGCATCATTATATCTCCTCATCTCCTAGATAGGCTTTTTGCACTTCTGGATTTTCTACAACCTCATTATATGAACCATCAGCAATGACTTTACCGGCATTTAACACCACAACCCTATCACTAATTCGAGAAATAACACCCATGTCATGCTCTATGATAATAATGCTCATTTGAGGGTACATTGATTTAAATTTAGCAACGTCATCTACTATCTGCATTGTTTCCACAGGATTAAGACCTGCAGTAGGTTCGTCAAGCAAAAGTAAAATGGGTTCTGATATTAATGCTCGCGCTATCTCTGCCCTTCTCCTATCTATAAGTGGGACACTGCTCATCGGAGCATGCAATTTGCTTAATAAGGACGGACTTAGATCCGCTAAAAGGGTAGTCACCTTTTCTATACCAAGGGTAAGCTCCTTTTGCCAAGCCCTGCGATTTGTAATAACTTTCCACCAACTGGTAGTCTGTTTTGAATGCAAACCCAGCAAAATATTATCCATCACATTTAAACGCCAGCACATACGATTGGACTGAAAGGTTCTAGCAATACCTTTAGCCCTAATTTCATATGGCTGTAATCCTGTTATCACCTGGCCCCTAAATAGCAGTCGGCCAGCAGTTGCTCTATAAACTCCTGTAATTACATTAATGAGTGTAGTTTTGCCTGAACCGTTAGGCCCTATAAGTCCTACAGTTTCTCCTTCGTTTATGCTAATATTAACACTGTCCAAGGCCATTAAACCTCCGAACCTAACAGACAAATCTTCCGATACCAAGCAGCTACCATTTTGTACTTGCAAGTTATCGCCCCCTTAATTTTAAATACTTCATATCTATTCTGTTAATTAGTTAGTCCAACTTCCCCTCAGATGCTTTAGCTGTTTCCGCCTGCATCCCAAATACACGACGAAGTTTCTCCGTCGCCAGAAGCTGATATTTTCGCATCCGACGAGGCAAAATACCTTGTGGACGCAACAGTAAAACAGCAACTAAAATGATACCATAGAAAAACATACCATAGTCGGCAAGCTCCCTGAGCTTTTCATCGATTAACGTAAGTATAACTGCTCCTAAGGTTACCCCTAATGCGTTGTCCATGCCTCCTAAAGCAACCATACATAAAATGATTAGCGATTTGTTCATATTAAAATCATCAACACTTACAAAACTCAAATAATGCCCGTAAATCGCTCCGGCCAAACCGGCAAAAGCCCCGCCAAGAACAAACGCCAATAATTTCATGTGCACTAAATTAACTCCCTGGGTAGCCAACCTGCTCCAGAGCTTTTAGAATTATTTTGGCAGAGTCGTAAGCATAAGGGCCAAAAGCACCAAATGGTTCTTTATATCCAGCTTTCTCGTAGGCTTCAACAAATTCTGGGCCACCAGGCAACTTATCAATAGATTTGCCTGGCTTTGTACCAATAACTCCTTCGGTTGCTTCCGCTGTAGCCACTTCTATAAATTTATCTTCAACAACTCCAGATAAGCTGAAAATTTTAATATCATCCATTTTTAATTCATGCATTTGTCTGGTTATAAGAGCAGCTTCCATAGTCACCAAGCCCAAAAAGATACCATCAGGCTGTTTTTCCTTAATTTTTATTAAGATAGGCCGAAAATCGGTCTGCCCTACTTGAATTTCATCAGAAGAAATTATTTCTGTTCCCTCTAATTTAGATATTTCCTCGTGCCAAGTATTAAACATATCTTTACCAAGAACAGTGGTATCAGAAATAATAGCCCACCGTTTAATACCTAAGTCTTCAACTGCAAATTTTGCTAATGGTATAGCCTGTTGTGGTATTGTTGGGCAAACTCGTGTTATATATGGATAGTTTTCTTTCTTTATAAGGGTAGGTGCGACTGCTCCCCAAATTTGCAACGGAACACCTGCATTTTTAAAAATAGGAATGGTCGCTTCTGCAACCGGGCTATTCCAGTGGCCTGACGCTGCAACTAGTTCAGGATCTGCTACAGCTTTTTGAGCCATTGAGGCGCCGGTAGAGGGGTTAGCGCCATCATCCAACGGCATTAATTCAATTTTATAAGGAAACTTCTTCGATTCATTAGCTTCATTAATCGCCAGTTCAAATGAATTACGCGCTCCCTCACCTTGAGCAGCCGAAGGTCCTGTTAAAGGGCCAAGAAAGGCAATTTTAACAGTTTTAACCTCATCATTAGCAACCCCATCGTTAGTATCATTGCTGCCATTACCACAGCCAGATAACATTAAAGATGCTGCTAAAACTAAGGTAAGTAGTAACGTCAATTTTTTTGTCATTTTCTTCAATTTCATAAATATACCCCCAAATCTGTTATATCTCTGCTACTCAATCATTCACTTGTAATATAGGCTGTTCAACGGAACCCCCCCCCTCTAAATTAATTTCATGATCCCAGTAAAACTTCTTTTATTGTGAGTTGTATTTTTTTATGTTAACGGGAACAGATTTAGAAAGAGGGAAACCGCTAACCGGATCATTGACGTCATCTATAGTCAACGCATTGGCATCAGCTTCATTCCAGCCATGTAAAATATGTACTACTCCCGGTACAATTGCATTTTCTGATACAGTCTTCACCTTAATATTAATTTCACCTTTACAAGATGTTACTTTAACCCTATCACCATCAATAATGCCAAGTTCCTTGCAGTCTTTAGGGTGCATTTCCATTTCTGGCTCTGGAATAGCTGTGCGGAATCTTGGTATTTCACGGTATCGCGAATGATAGTAAAGTACACTCCTTGCCCCGGTCGTTAAAACATAAGGATATTTAACATCAGGATTTCTTAAATATTGAGGCGATTTATATACAGGCAATCTGTCATAGCCCATATTCTCTAAATACTGTGAAACAAACTCAACTTTCCCGGAAGGTGTAGAGAAAGGGGTTTTTTGCCACTTATTATAGGTAATTGGTTTATACGGTATGCCTTCGGGACGTGCGTACAATTCTTCAAGGGTTATACCAGTTGGCTCCAAAAGCCACCTATTTAGCTCTGTTTCATCCTTCCAAGGATAATAATCCCCTGCACCTAATCGTACAGCTAAATCATGCCAAAACTGATATTCGTCCGAGCAATCGGGGAACGAAATTACTTTTTTAGTAAGATTAATTGTCTGAAATATATCATGAACAAAAAGCTCTGTTCTTTCCATAAATGATGCTGCAGGTATTATATAATCAGCACATTGTGCAGTTTGTGTCATAAACAAATCATGAACCACAAGTAACTCCAGATTCTCAAATGCCTTTTTCACTTTTGTCGAGTTGGGATTAGTTAAAATAGGATTTGCCGCAGTAAGGATTATACATTTAAGCGGATAAGGCTTTTCTGTGATCATTATATCTACTGCAGTCATGGTATGGCATTCTTTTCGTATGTTGTAAAGAACAGGGTACTTATTCGGCTGTGAGCAAAGAATAAAGTGCACACAGAGTAAAAACTTTACCAAAGTGGTTGCCCTTCATGTATGACAGCCCTATATGGGAAGAGCCGAAGACCTCAGGCATACCGAACGGGGAAAAGAACTTAATCGTAAAAGCGGCGAAACGATTAAGCGAGTCTGGCCATGTGGAAACGGAAACAACAGACATTCCCGCCTACAGCCTCCCCGCTACAGGGAGTTCTCTCTAATCTTTCCGCATTCTATTTAAAAAAGAAAATGGCCTCTAGGTTTTGTTCCCTAAAGGCTATTTTTGTCTACAGCCTGACCAGAAGTACAGGCTCCTGGTTTAATTATTATTTTATTTTCAGCGCTAAAAAGCACCGCGGATGTGTTCGAGCTTTGCAACCTTTTCCCGGCGATCCAGGCATACAGCCACCACATCAAAGCGGCAGGGCTGTTTGTCCAAACCCGGCCTGCTAAGGTAGTAAGCTGCCAAGCGGCGCAAGCGCATCTGCTTGCGCTGGTCTACCGTTTCCTTAGGAGTACCAAAGGTTGATGAAGAACGGGTCCTTACTTCAACGAACACCAGTTCGCGGCCGTCTCGGGCGATAATATCTATTTCCCCCAGCGGGCAGCGGTAATTACGTTTTATTATCTGCATGCCCTGTTCTGCAAGGAAAGCGGCAGCAGCTGACTCACCAATTTGGCCGCGCCGCCGCCGCGTCATCGTCATTGCTTACCGCCCCCCGTGTATGAGAATAGGAAGTGGTAAGTGTGGAGCGAAAGCCTTGAAGGCTCTAAAAGCAAGGCTTCCTGCTTTTTGTTAACAACGTTAGCAACCGGCCCTGAAGTTCATACTGTAAAGCACGCGACAGACAAGCTCCTAGAATCTAAGGCATAAAGAAAGTCACCGCTGAATTCATGGCAAAATTGGTCAGATCATCAGGATAAATACCTAAAACAAAGAGAATCAACAGCGAAGCCAGGATAGCTACTTTCAAGCCCGGAGATATCTGTAAGGGTTTAGACCCCTCCGGAACCGCACCTAAATACATGGATTTGGCCACCATCAGATAGTAATAAACTGAAACCATGCTCATTAGCACAGCTATCAGGGCCAGCCAGATATAGCCCTGTGATATTACCGACATAAACAGATATAGCTTGGCTACAAACCCTGCCATCGGCGGAATTCCAGCCAGGGATAACATGGCAAAAAGGATAGCGGCTGCCAGCAGCGGTGAACGGCGGGACAGGCCGGTATAATCTCTGATTTCATCGCTACCTGCGTTATTATAAAAAGCGGTAACTGCCATAAAAACACACATATTACCGAAAACGTAAATCAAGCAATAGTACATCACAGCGCCAATTCCCAGAACTGAATAAGATACAATACCTAGCAGCAGGTAGCCTGCCTGGGATATGCTGGAATAAGCCATCAGGCGTTTGATATTGCTCTGGGGAATAGCAACCAGGTTGCCCAGGATTATGGTCAACACCGCCAGGGCAATAAAAAGTTGTACCCAGATACTGTGCAGTTCCGCCAGCGCACCAAAAAACACACGAATCAAGGCTGCAAATGCAGCGGCCTTGGAAGCCACCGACAGATAGGCGGTAACGGGCGTAGGAGCCCCCTCGTAGACGTCGGGTGACCACATGTGAAATGGTACAGCGGCAATTTTAAACGCAAAACCGGCCAGGAGAAATATCATTCCCAAAGTTAGAGCCGGGGTGCTGCCGCTGGCAGCGGCAACCTGGCCTATTTCTGCAATTACGACAGTGCCCGTAGCCCCATAAACCAGGCTCAAACCATAAAGCAATATGGCTGATGACATTGCCCCCAGCAAGATATATTTGACACCTGCTTCGCCAGACTTGGGATCACGCAGGTGAAAACCGGCCAGGATACAAAAGGTAATAGTCATCAGTTCCAGCCCCAGGTACAGGCTGATCAATTCGCCCGAAGAAGCCAGCAGCATCATTCCCAGGGTAGCAAATACCAGCAAAGCATAATACTCTCCCTGGTTAAAACCCATCTTTTCTATATAGTCAAAGGAACAAAACACGGTTAACAGAGCCGCAACTAGAAAGGCAAGCTTAAAATAGTTGCTGAAGGGATCAATGATATAGCCTCCCATGAACACGCCGCTCAATTCACGCATGGCAAAAGTAATGACCATAATCCCTGCCAAACCGGCAGCAGTCACATAGCCAATACCGCGGCGATCACTGCGGGGTACCAGCAAACCGAGGACCAACAAACCTAGCCCAAAAACAGCTACCATAATCTCTACCGCCAGTAAATGCAAATCAGCCATTAGAAGATACCCCCTATCGCCTTCGCAGCTTCAATTTTAGCTACGAGCGGGGCAACGCCGCTGTTTATAATATCCACCTGCAGAGATGGCAAGAGGCCGAAGAACAACAGAGTCGCGACAAGGACCACAATAGGTACCATTTCAACGCCGTGGGCATCTTTAAGATGATCCCACTCTGCTTTACGCGGCCCAAAGAAGGTTTTCATTACTACCCGTAAAACATACGTTGCCGTGATGACAATACCCGATATGGCCAGAATAGCCAGGAACTGAAACGAAATTAGTCCCCCAAACAAAGCCTGATCCCGGGTAAAAGCGCCCATAAAG
>JAAYGJ010000111.1 GCA_012727745.1 Clostridia bacterium
GCCCACTTGCTGGCTACTAAAAAAAAGCGCCGGGGCGATTGAAGTCCCCGGCGTAATTCCGGGCAAGCTGTTAGCGCAGGCGCCACAAACGGTTAAAATTACAATTGCAGTCCCATTTAAGCAGCAAAAATACTCTAAATATACATAATCTAGCACTAGTGGATGGAGTTACCATTGCCGATTATTAAAAATGGTGTAATAATAATGTAATAAGATAAAAAACGAGGTAATGAATATGGAACTGCAGCCAATTCGCACTAAAAAAATTTACGAAGAGATAATTGACCAGGTTAAAAAATCTCTCAGCGAAGGAAAACTCCTGCCAGGCGACCGTTTTTATTCTGAACGGGAGATGTCCGAGAAATTGGGGGTTAGTCGGGCCTCAGTCCGGGAGGCTATTCGGGCCCTGCATACGATGGGCATTCTGGAAGTAAGACCTGGAGAGGGTACTTTTGTGCGCCAGGTGCAGAACAGTTACATTGTGCAACCATTGGTTATGGCCATGCTGCTGGAAGACCAGCAGGATATGCATTTATTGGAAGCCAGACTAATCCTGGAACGGGAGATGGCTTATCTGGCGGCTCGGCGGGCTACAGATGCAGAAAAAGATAAACTTGTAGCCATTATCGGTCTGATGGCTGACGAGTTGACCAGGGGTTATCTCCGGGAAGATACAGATGTCAAATTTCACCTAACCGTTGCCGAGATGACCCACAATCCGGTCATGTGTCGTTTGATGCATACTATTGCCGATACAATTGCCCAGACTTTGCAAAACAAGCGCCAGCGCCTGTACTCTAATGAGAACAACGCCCACATCTTGTATGAACACCACCAGGCGATAGCCCAGGCTATTCTTGCCAGGGATGCCGAGGCAGCCCGCCGGATTATGGGTAAACACCTGCGTTTTGTAGCAAGCAAATTAAGGTAAGCTACCTGAACCGAACGAAAGTTCTTATATTTATTAACAGATAAGTCCACGGCTACTAAACAGACCTGTATTTTACTTACTTTCCTTCAGGAAGGTATTTTTTTTACTAAAAATGTTTACTCCCTGACAGAAATATGCTATTCTATATTTAGTTGTATTGCATATAGTATAACACATTTAATATTAGCACCGGGATGAGGAGGCATATTGTAGTGGGGGAAAAAATTACCTTATCAGTTATTAAAGCCGATGTGGGCGGTTATGTGGGGCACTCCAGCGTCCACCCGAAGTTATTGGAAACGGCTGAACGCAGCCTGGCAGGGAATAAGTTATTGATTGATTATCATGTTGCCCGTGTAGGCGATGATATCAACCTCATTATGACTCATAAATATGGAGTTGATTGTCCGGAAATACACCATTTAGCCTGGAATGTTTTTCTTAATTGTACTGAAACCGCCCGCGAGCTAAAGCAATACGGAGCCGGGCAGGACTTGCTTTCTGATGCCTTCTCTGGCAACATCAAAGGGATGGGGCCCGGGGTTGCGGAGATGGAGTTTGAGGAACGCAAAAGTGAGCCGGTAATCATTTTCGCTGCTGATAAAACTGAGCCAGGCGCCTGGAACTTTCCCCTTTACAAAATGTTTGCTGACCCCTTCAACACTATCGGTCTGGTTATTGACCCTAAAATGCACGAAGGCTTTTGTTTTGAAGTCTATGATCTCGTTAATAATGAACGGGTAGAGTTTAATTTACCGGAAGAGATGTATGACCTGCTGGTTTTTATCGGTGCCCCGGGACGTTACTGTATAAAATCTGTTTATTCCAGGACCAGCAATGAAATTGCGGCTGTATCCAGTACCCAGCGGCTCAATCTTATGGCTGGGCGCTATGTAGGCAAAGATGATCCGGTTTGTATCGTGCGCTGCCAGAGTGGTCTACCGGCAGTAGGAGAGGCTTTGGAACCTTTTGCCAATCCCCACCTGGTAGCCGGCTGGATGCGCGGTTCCCATATCGGTCCCTTGATGCCGGTGGGTTTGAACGATGCGTCACCTACTCGCTTTGACGGTCCGCCCCGGGTGGTGGCTATGGGCTTCCAACTGGCTCAGGGCAAGCTGATCGGTCCCAAGGATCTCTTCGCCGATGTAGCTTTTGACCGGGCTCGCCAGACAGCCAATGAGATCGCCAATTACTTGCGCTCCCTGGGACCTTTTGAACCACACCGGTTACCACTGGAGGATATGGAATACACCACTATGCCTGAGGTTATGAGCCGTCTAAAACACCGTTTTACCAGGGTGGGGCCCAAAAAAGCAAAAGTAAGCGGTGTATAATAGCCTGCTAAAAATATATATAGACTTAGCATAATCAGAGAGCTGCCTGCCGGCAGCTCTCTTTGTAGATAAGAGCCCTAAACCGCTACGGCGATATTATCAGAAAAAGGAGAGAACAGAAGGTTTCCTTTACTTGCCCCTGCTGTTTTGTAACAGGAAGAAAAGAAGATACATAGAAATAAAGTATGCAAAAACACTTGCATTCATTCGCGGTTTATGGTCTAATTTATTTCGTTGCAGTGTTGATTATGGTATGGGGGGCAGAACGATGGTAAACCATGCTAAAACGCCGCTTTTTACGGCAGTAAAACAGTACATTAATGATGGGGTTATTCCCTTTCATGTGCCTGGACATAAACAGGGGCGGGCTTTAGCAGAGTTTAAAGACTATGTAGGTGAGCGGGTTTTAGCTATGGATTTAACCTGCCTGCCGGGTCTGGATAATATCTGCAATCCCCGCGATGTCATCAAGGAAGCAGAAGCTCTGGCGGCTGCGGCTTACGGTGCTGAGCAGGCCTTCTTTCTGGTTAATGGTACGACATTTGGTATCCAGGCCATGCTCCTGGCAGTTTGCCGGCCGGGAGATAAAATTATTATTCCCCGTAATGCCCACCGTTCGGCCCTGGGCGGTTTAATCTTGAGCGGGGCCCGGCCGGTCTATGTTGAACCGGAGCTTAATCCTGATTATGGTATCTCGATGGGGGTCACGGCGGAAGCGGTGGAACGGGCTTTAAGAGAGCATCCTGACGCCAAGGCAGTCTTTATTGTCAGCCCTAACTATTATGGTACCGTACCCCCGTTAAAAGAGATTGTAGCAGTGGCTCACAGGCATGGCGTGCCGGTACTGGTCGATGAGGCTCACGGAGCCCATTTGAAGTTTCACCCCGATCTACCACTATCGGCGATGGAAGCGGGAGCGGACCTGGCAGCAGTCAGTACCCACAAACTGGCGGGCTCAATGACCCAGAGTTCTATCCTGTTAGCTCAGGGAGATAGGGTCAGCCATCGCCATCTCAAGGCTGCGTTAAATCTTGCCCAGACAACTAGCCCGTCGTACCTTTTGCTAGCTTCCCTGGATGTAGCCCGCAAACAAATGGCGCTTAAAGGGCGAGAATTGCTGGAGACTACCCTGGCAATAAGCCGGTGGATTAGGGAGCAGCTTACCAGGATTGAAGGCTTAAGTATTATGGGAGAGGAAGTAAAAGCTTATCCGGGCTGCGTTGCCCTGGATCCGACTAAGATAACTGTCAATGTCCAGGGATTGGGCCTGAGCGGCTATGAAATGGAAACGATTTTACGCCAGGAATATAAAATTCAGGTTGAACTTTCTGACCTCTACAATGTTCTGCTGTTGATTTCCATCGGTGATGACTGGCAAATGGCACGGCAACTGGTGGCAGCCTGCCGGGATATAGCCGGGAGGCGCTCGTTAAAAAACATTGTCCGTTTTTGTCCTCCTCTGCCGGCTATTCCCCGGATGGCGGTACTGCCCCGGGCGGCTTTTTACGGACAGACCAGCACTTTGGAATTGGACTGTGCTGAAGGAGAAATCAGCGCTGAATCAATTACCGCCTACCCGCCAGGGATCCCCTTGGTTTGCCCGGGGGAGGTTATTACCCGGGAAATAATTGATTATATTAAGCTGCTAAAAAAGGAACAGGCTGATCTGCAGGGGCCGGAAGACCCGGAATTAAATACGATCCGTGTCTTGAAGGGTACGGTAAGCATTATTGAACGAGAAGCTGCAGAACAGGCTGAGCTGGCTTAAGGGTCAAGTGAATAGGAAGCGGCAAGCAGCTCTGTGGCGTTAAGTTATATGCGGTAACATTTGGCGCAATAACCGGTAGATTGACTTCTACCGGGTTTTTCTTGCTCAAGTGGACTCCGGCAGGCGAGGTGGTTTCTTAAGCTAGGGGGTTGAAAAGGTGAACAAACGGCTCGAAAATAAGGAAACAAACAAAATTTACCGAGGCATCAGTTTGTTATAATTTTAACTTTTAAACTTAATAGAAAATTATTTTATTTTGGCAGGATTTTTCGCTTGGACGTTGAATATACATTAATGGCAAATGGTCTTACCACTAGAACGGCAGCCTCAAATCTATTGTAATCATTACTATATAACAAAAAATCAATCAGTTCCCATTGATCTTAATTAATAGCACAATAAAAACAGCATATACATTGTTGTAGCTGCCGGGCCTTGCCCTCAAAGGGTCTGACCGGGTGAAGGAGTTGCCCCGTGCGAGTATTGGAGGCATTCCACTTTCACCTGGAGTAGCCTGCGTAACCTAGTTTTTAAGGGGGTGGTAGATGCGAAAGAGGCAGAAATATCTTATGTTAACGGGTATCAGATTATTGTGGCATTTCTGGTTTATTAACACTATATCCCATGATATTTATCGCGGTGATTGGTTGCAGTAATTATTCCGGTTTTATTGCTGATTTCTTTTACGGTCCTATCATACTTTATAGCGTAATTTTGATTGTGAGGGGGTTAACCATGAGTATGGCACTGTTAGCTTTTTTAGCTTTTTTACCTATTCTGGTAGCCATGTTCTTACTGGTAGGGCTGGGCTGGGGCGCCCGCCAGTCCATGCCGGTGGGCTATGTGGTGGTTGTGATTATTGGCCTGGCTGTCTGGAAAATGAAGCTTATCGATGTTATTGCAGCCACGATTGAAGGCCTCTGGATAGCAGCCACGCTGTTATGGATTATCTTTGGCGCTTTGCTACTATTGGCCACATTGAAGCACAGCGGCGCTATTGCTACAATCCGCGCTGGTTTTATCAAGGTCAGCCCGGACCGGCGTATCCAGGCTATTATCCTGGGCTTCCTGTTCGGCTGCTTTATTGAAGGTTCTTCCGGTTTTGGCACTCCGGCAGCTGTGGTAGGCCCGCTGCTCCTGGCTCTGGGCTTTCCGGCCTTCGCAGCAGTTATCGTGGGTATGGTCACCCAGAGCACGCCCGTTACCTTCGGCGCTGTCGGCACGCCGGTGTTGGTCGGGGTCGGCGGCGGTTTGACCGGTTCGGATGCCGTTATGGCCCACGCTCAATCCCTGGGGATGGATTTCACCCAGTATTTACACAGTATTGGTGCCAGGGCAGCTAACTTTCACACCATTATCGGTTTTGTGATGCCCCTTATTATCGCTATGATGCTTACCTGGATTTTTGGTAAGAACAGGTCCTGGCGGGAAGGGTTGGAAGTGTGGCCCTTTGCCCTTTTTGCCGGCATTGTTTTTGTCGTCCCGTACGTTATTTTAGCCAACACCCTGGGGCCGGAATTTCCCTCCATGATCAGTGGTTTGCTGGGCGTTGGTATTACTAGTTATGCTGCCAGCAAGGGGTTCCTGCAGCCGAAGAAGATCTGGGATTTTGATGATGAGAGCAAGTGGGATCCTTCCTGGTTTGGTACGGTCAGTGGTGACCCGGGCGAGATCAGGGCCAACATGCCTTTGATTAAGGCCTGGACTCCGTATGTACTGGTGGGTATTGTGCTGCTGCTTACTCGCCTCACAGGCTTGAAAGGTATACTGACCGCTATTACTATTGACCATAACAATATTCTGGGCACGTCTATCAGCCATAGCTGGCAGTGGGTATTTTCTCCTGGCTGTATGATCGGTCTGGTAGCCGTTATCACCTGGTTCCTCCATCAGATGAAGGGCGAAGAGATCAAGGCTGCTTTAAAAGAAGCCGCTGGGCAGTTATACGGTGCCTCCATGGCCCTGATCTTTACCGTGCCTATGGTGCGGGTCTTTATTCGTTCCGGCCTCAATGACATCGGGCTGGACAGCATGCCCATCCTGCTGGCCAAGTTTGTGGCTGATACGGCCGGAAACGCCTGGCCGGCTTTTGCTGCAGTTATTGGCGCCCTGGGGGCTATGATTGCCGGTTCCAATACAGTCAGCAACATGACTTTCGGCCTCTTCCAGTGGACGGTTGCCGACCTGCTGGGGATTTCTCAGAGAATTGTAGTAGCGGTGCAGGCTGTCGGTGGGGCGGCCGGTAATATGATTTGTGTGCATAATGCTGTGGCTGCCGCTGCCGTTGTCGGCTTGATCGGTAAAGAAGGTCTGATTCTACGTAAGACTTTCCTGCCGACTATTTACTACCTGGTTGCAGTCGGTGTCTACGCTATGCTGGCTATTTACGTCTTCGGTTTGAGCTAAGCAGAAGTTGCCGGCATGCGTAGTGTATGGTGATGAACTAGCAATAAGTATGTATGTATGTGGTGGGTGGCTGCTGGAGGCCACCTATCTTCAGCTGAAAATAATTTAGATATCGCGACTGCTGACCCCCGGCGAATGTCGGGGGTTTAGCTGTTGGTGGCGTTGACAGCGAGGTTGGGGTAAATTATACTGGGATTAGCCAGGTTCATTATTAGCGGGATTGTCATTTTAAGTATTATATAGATTAAGTACTATATAGATGCAGCAAACTTAAACCGAGGAGAAGCCGGGGGTGAAAGACGTGGTTTATGGAGTTATTATAATTGCCGGGATCCTCTTGACGGGTGCGTATTACCTCTATCGGCAGCAAAAGGACCCGGGTATTAATATTTTTCCCCACAATCAGCGTACCGATAGTTAAGTTTATATAGCCAGCCACCCGTGTATTTAGGGTGGTTCTTTTTTGCGGATCTCATAGCTGTCCAGACTTATCCGGGGCATTAGTCTGGATTAATGTTAATAAGTGAAGGAATTATAGTAAATTTGTCGAATTTAAGGCGGCATGAAGGAGAGTGCCGCCGGTGCGCAGGGTTTCGGTAGATGGGTTAAAGGCAGGTATGGTCGTTGCCCGGGCAATTTATGGTGCTGACGGTAGCATTTTACTGAATAAAGATATGGTCTTAAAGCCCAGTTATATTGTCCGTTTGCAGGAACTGGGCGTACCATCGGTATATATCTACGACAGACAACTGGGAGATCTGCAGGTAGAAGATGTTGTCAGTGAACAAACCCGGGTGAGCTCTCTAACAGCAGTAAAGGAAATTTTCGAACAAACGCGGCGGGGCTCTCATGTTTCTATCCTGGCTGAAAAGGCTCGGTTCAGGGAAATAGTAACCAATATTATTAATGACCTTTTAGACCGCAAAGAGCTAATAATCAATTTAACTGATATTCGGGCTATTGATGATTATACTTTTGCCCATTCGGTTAATGTTTGCATCCTGGCTCTTATTACTGGCTTAACTTTGAAATATAGCCGTCCTGCCCTGGTGCATTTGGGCATGGGTGCCTTGCTCCATGATATAGGTAAGACTGCCCTGCCCTTAGAAATCCTGAACAAACCAGGCAAGCTGACGCCAGAGGAATTTGAATTTATTCGTCGTCATCCCCGGCTCGGTTTTGATATTTTGCGGATGAACAAGGATATTAGCCGGGTGTCAGCCATTGTTGCTTTGCAGCACCATGAGCGTTATAATGGCTGTGGGTATCCTGCCGGATTAACAGGTTCCCAGATCCATGAGTTTGCCCGCATTACCGCAATTGACGATGTTTATGACGCCTTGACTGCCGACAGGGTTTACCGGCCAGCTTATCCTCCCAACGAGGCCTTTGAGCTGCTGGCCGGTTCGGGAAACTTTACCCATGACTACAGGTTGATTAAAGCTTTTTTAGCCAACGTGGCCATTTACCCGGTGGGCACCATTGTTAAATTGAATAGCGGCGATGTGGGAGTGGTTACAGGGATGGACCGGGGTTATTTGCAGCAACCCCGGGTACGTTTGCTTTACAACTCTTCCGGAGAACCTTACCACGAACAGCCGGAGATTAATCTCAGGGAGAATTTAAATTATTTTATCAGTAGTGTTCTGCCCAGGGAGTCCCTGCCGTCGGCAAGCAGCTCTGCCGACCGTTGTTGTGGTAGCGACATGAAAACAGGTTAGGCGTTAGAGGTTTAAGGAGAAGAGCTAAATGCCCAATTATGACTTCAGATGCAATGACTGCAGCTGGAAGTTTAGCCGTCAGGTGGCTATTAAGGATAAAGATCAGGTTCGTTGCCCAAAATGTGGCGGTAAAGTCAGCCAGCTCTTTACCGGCTTCCTTTACGTCCGTAAGGGCGAGCCCGGTGCCGGCTCTACAGGGAGCAGCTGCAGTGGCAGTTGCAGTGGCTGCAGCGGTTGTCATTAATTTCGGTTTTAGTATTGGCTGGAAGTTGTTATGCCTGTACTGCACCCGGGGATTCTCCTCCGGGTTGTTGTTTTTCGCCAGGCAGCTATTTCTTTTTTAGCGCTAGCAGGTAAATATCATGGGAGCAGCTTGAAGTATTTTTCGCCCCTGGCAATTAAAAATTCCTTGACACTTGTTTTATCCTTATCTATACTGAATGTTAATCATATTTTTGCAGGGTTTTTCGCTGGCTTTATTGCTATAATGGCGAGTAGATCATAGAGAAGGAACAGGAGGAGCAATCTTGGGATTAATAATTTATCTTGACGGCGAATTCGTCCCGGAAGAAGAGGCCAAAGTATCAGTATTTGACCATGGTTTATTATACGGTGATGGGGTCTTTGAAGGAATCAGGGCTTATCACGGGCGGGTTTTCCGTTTAAAGCCACATATTGATCGCCTTTACGATTCGGCACGGGCTATTAACCTCGATCCGGGTCTAACTAAAGAAGAAATGACCTGGGTGGTACTTGAAACCTGCAGGCGTAACAACTTAAGAGATGCTTATATACGCCTGGTAATTACCCGGGGCAAAGGCGATCTGGGCCTGGATCCCCGCAAATGCCCCCGGCCAACAGTATTTTGCATTGCAGCAGCTATCGAGCTTTACCCGGCGGAGCTATATGAGAAGGGACTGGATTTGGTGACCCTGGGCACCCGGCGTAATGCCCCTGATGCTCTTGACCCGCGGATTAAATCCTTGAATTACTTAAATAACATATTGGCCAAAATGGAAGCCACGCGGGCCGGTGCTCCGGAAGGGCTTTTCCTCAATAAGGAAGGCTACGTGGCCGAAGCAACGGGAGACAACATATTTATTGTCAAGAACGGCAATTTATATACTCCACCGCCCCATATCGGTTTGCTGGAGGGAGTGACCCGCAATACTGTGATGGAATTGGCTGTTGAAGCAGGCATTCCGATTTATGAAAGGGTATTTACCCGTTACGAAGTTTATGCTGCTGATGAATGTTTCCTGACCGGTACGGCGGCAGAAATAATTCCGGTTGTAAGGGTAGATGGCCGCTCGGTTGGTGACGGTCGGCCCGGGCCAATAACTCAAGAACTCATTGCAATGTTCCGGGAGCTGACTAAAAGGGACGGCCCGGAGATTTATCCTGCTGAGCAAGGAAGTTGATCGTGCTGAGTGTAGCGTCACAGGGTTAGGGTTGCCGGAGGCAGTCCATCCCTACCTGGCGCAAGTTTAGCTAGTATTATAAAAAGGAGAGGAAACCATGCGCAGCAATGCTATGAAGGCAGGGCTGGCCAAAGCCCCACACCGCTCGTTGCTTAAGGCTACAGGTTTGACCGATGCTGAAATTGAAAGACCGATTATCGGGGTTGTCAACCCCTTTAATGAATTAATACCCGGCCATATTCATTTAAATAACATTGCTGCGGCGGTAAAAGCCGGAGTGCGTTTAGCCGGCGGCACACCTTTGGAATTTCCTACTATTGGTGTATGTGACGGCCTGGCCATGAACCATATAGGCATGAAGTATTCCCTGGCCAGCAGGGAACTGATCGCCGATATGGTGGAAGTAATGGCCATAGCCCACCCCTTTGATGCCCTGGTGTTTATTACCAACTGCGATAAAATTGTGCCGGGTATGCTGATGGCAGCAGCTCGCTTAAATATCCCGTCGATTTTTGTCAGCGGTGGCCCTATGCTGGCCGGCCGTTACCAGGGCCGCGATGTATCTTTGAGCTGTATTTTTGAGGCGGTCGGCGCAGTCCAGGCTGGCAAGATGGATATGGCAGAACTGGAGGAACTGGAGGACAGTGCCTGTCCCGGCTGTGGTTCCTGCGCCGGCATGTACACTGCTAACACCATGAACTGCCTAACTGAGGCCCTGGGTATGGCCCTGCCGGGCAACGGCACTATCCCGGCTGTTAGCGGTACCCGCATACGCCTGGCTAAAATGGCCGGGATGCGTATTATGGAGTTATTAAAAGAAAATATCCGTCCCCTTGACATAATGAATGAAAAAGCTTTTCATAACGCTGTAACCGTGGATATGGCTTTAGGCGGTTCTACCAATACCTGCCTGCACCTGCCGGCCATAGCCCATGAAGCCGGCGTAGCTTTAGATTTAAAAACTTTTGCTACGATTAGCAAACGGACGCCGCAAATATGCAAACTCTATCCTGCCGGCCCTCAGCCTATTCAGTATCTGGATGAAGCAGGCGGCATTCAAGCTGTTATGCATGAACTTTTCCAGCACGGTTTGATAGAGGATACGTTAACCGTCAGCGGCCTAATTTCTGCCAATCTTGCCGGGCGGGAAGTGAAAAGGCGCGATGTTATCCGCCCGTTGACTGAACCTTACAGCCGCGAAGGGGGCCTGGCGATCCTTTACGGCAACTTGGCGCCGGAAGGGGCGGTAGTCAAGAAAGGTGCCGTCCTGCCGGAGATGATGCAGCACCAGGGGCCGGCCAGAGTCTTTAACAGTGAAGAAGAGGCCTTTACAGCCATTATGGAACAAAAAATTAATCCCGGTGATGTGATCGTCATTCGCTATGAAGGGCCCAAGGGCGGGCCGGGGATGCAGGAAATGCTCAGCCCTACCTCGGCTTTGGTCGGCATGGGTTTGGATACTTCAGTTGCTTTGATCACTGACGGACGTTTTTCCGGAGCTAGCCGTGGCGCTGCCATCGGCCATGTTTCGCCGGAAGCGGCAGCCGGGGGGCTAATAGGTCTGGTAGAAGAAGGCGACTTGATTGCTATTGACATTGAGGCGGGCAAACTGGAATTAAAAGTTGACGAAGAAGAAATAGCCCGTCGCAGGGCAAACTGGCAACCGCTGCCGCCGAAAATTAAGAGCGGCTACTTAGCCCGCTATGCCCGGCAGGTTACCTCCGGGGCCCAGGGCGCGGTACTGGAATAAATAAAATATAAACGGTTCGAAACGGCATTTCGCTTATATAAAGCTAATGCAATTATAAATAGTATCAGAGAGGTGTTTTATAATTGGGGATCGTGGCTCAAAAAAGAGAATAAGCGGTTCGAAAATTATTATTAAAGCCTTAAAGGCAGAAGGTGTAGATACCGTATTCGGTTACCCTGGCGGGGCGGTGATGCCCCTTTACCATGAACTGGCAGTTTCTGACATCCGCCATATACTGACCCGGCATGAGCAGGCTGCTGCTCATGCCGCTGATGGCTACGCCCGGGCCAGTGGCAAGCCCGGTGTTTGCATTGCTACTTCCGGGCCCGGTGCTACCAATCTGGTAACAGGCATTGCCAATGCCTATATGGACTCTATTCCTCTGGTAGCTTTTACCGGACAGGTTAACGTAGCTGCCATTGGCCATGATTCTTTTCAGGAAGCAGATATTACCGGTATTACCTTGCCTATTACTAAAGCCAACTACCTAGTTAAAGATGTCAAGGAACTGGCAGCAACTATCCATGAGGCTTTTTATATAGCTACCAGCGGTCGGCCCGGGCCGGTCCTGGTGGATATTCCCAAAGACGTTACTACCCAGAAGGCAGTATTTAACTATCCTCCCAAGTTGCGCTTGCCTGGTTATCGTAAAGCAGTGTCGCCCCATCCCCTGCAAGTTGCCCAGGCAGCGGCAGCCATTAAGGCGGCGCAAAAACCACTGCTTTTTGCAGGTGGGGGTGTGGTTGTTTCAGGGGCCCATGAAGAGGTGCGCTTACTGGCTGAACAGCAGGATATTCCGGTGATTGTCAGCATGATGGGCAAGGGGGTTTTCCCGGAGACACACCCACTTTTTGTTGGCATGGCCGGTATGCACGGTACCGTAGCGGCTAATTATGCTTTATGTGAAAC
>JAAYGJ010000112.1 GCA_012727745.1 Clostridia bacterium
GCTGTCCCATCGCTTATGTCCGCGCCTTCCAGTCCGGCCCGGTACAGGTCACTATCCGCCAGAACGAGAAAATTGTTGGTGACGGCGAGATAGTAACTGCTGAACATATAGAAGCTTTACAAAAGCTTGGCCTCCTGCGTTCCAGCGGTTCCTGGGGCGGCATCATCGGGCTGGTGCTCTTACAGACAGCCATGGTTGCCTTGCTGCTCCTCTACCTCCGCTTATTTAAAACCGATATATATAAAAATGACCGCCTGTTATTTTTGCTGGGTTTACTGTGGTTGACTTTTCTGGTGCTGGCCCGGGGCACGATGGCTATCAGCCTGGGAGGCAGAGCGGAATTTGCTCACCTGGTAGGTTACCTGATACCTGTAGCGGCAAGTTCAATGCTGGTAGCAATCTTGCTTGACACTAACCTGGCGATAGTTTTTACTTTGTTTCTGGGCCTCGAGGCCGGGATTATTGGCGGCGGTTATTACCAGTTCGCAGCGGTAGGTATAATCAGCGGCCTGGTAGGGATATATTGTGTCTCTCATGTAAGCCAGCGCTCTGCCTTGGCCCGTTCCAGTTTCTTTTTAATGCTGGCCAACCTTTTGAGCGTTTTAGCCCTGGGGTTGATGTTGAATAACAGCCTGTTGCAAATGAGTGTCGCTGCCACCTTTGCGCTTATTAACGGCTTGCTTTCGACAGTGCTGACGATCGGCTTTCTGCCTTTTCTGGAAAACAGTTTTGGCATTACCACTTCTATCAGGCTACTTGAGCTTTCCAATCCCAACCATCCCCTGTTGAAACGCTTGCTTTTAGAAGCACCGGGCACTTACCACCACAGCATCCTGGTAGGCAACCTGGCCGAGGCGGCAGCCGAGGCTGTTGGAGCAAACGGGCTGCTGGCCAGGGCAGGAGCCTACTTCCACGATATTGGCAAGCTGAAACGGCCTTATTTCTTTATAGAAAATCAGTTGACGGCTGATAATCCTCATGACCGGCTGGCTCCCACGCTCAGCACTTTGATCATATCCAGTCATGTTAAAGATGGTCTGGAAATGGCGCGGGAACACCGTTTGCCCGGGGTTATTCAGGATATTATTGCCCAGCATCATGGTGATACCTTGATATCCTATTTTTACAATAAAGCCCGGGAAAATAGCCGCAGTAACAGTGTTAATGAAAGCGATTACCGTTATGATGGCCCCAGGCCTGCCAGCAAAGAAGCGGCCATTGTGATGCTGGCAGACAGTGTTGAAGCCGGTATTCGCTCTTTGCCCAAACCAACGCCAGGGCGTATGGAAGGCTTTGTGCGCAAAATTATTAAGGAAAAGATGGAGGATGGCCAGCTGGAAGCTAGTGACCTCACTTTCCGGGAGCTGACAGTTATCGCGGAAGCCTTTATGCGTGTCTTAAACGGTATTTTCCACACTCGGATTGAGTACCCGGAGGCTGTCGTAAAGGAAATGGAAAGGAGAAAGGGTCGTAATGGAGTGCTCCATAAACAATCAGCAGGATGATTTCCCTGTGAGCAGCGAGTTAAAAGATTTACTAGCGGAAGTTCTGGCAGTGGCAGCCAGGCTTGAAGGAGTTGCCCCTGATGCTGAAGTAAGTCTGACCCTGGTTGATGATGCCACTATTCAGGAATATAACCGCAATTACCGGGGTATTGATGCACCTACTGATGTGCTTGCTTTCGCCCTGGAAGAGACAGTTCCTGAGGAGCCGGCCTATGTTGATCCTTCAGGGAATAAACTGTTGGGGGATATTCTGGTCTCGGTTGCTACGGCAAAGCGCCAGGCCGGGCTTTATGGCCATTCCCTGGAACGGGAACTGGCCTTTTTGTCTGTGCATGGATTTTTACACCTGCTGGGTTATGATCACAGCAGTGCGGAAGAAGCAGCCCGGATGGAGGAGCGCCAGGAAGCTATTCTTTCTCAGGTAGGGTTGAAACGCTAATCATGCTGCAGAAATTTATAGCGGCATTTAACGGAATCCTGTATTGCCTGCGGACGCAAATAAATATGCTTATTCACCTGGTAGCCACGCTGGCGGTTATTGGCCTGGCCTGGCATTTAGAGGTGCGTTCCTGGGAATGGGCGATCTTGAGTCTAACTATAACTGTGGTGCTGGCAGCAGAGGCATTAAACACAGCTATTGAAGTTACAATAGATATGAGTACCAAACAGTATCATCCGCTGGCACGTATAGCTAAGGATGTAGCGGCCGGGGCAGTACTGATCGCTGCCCTGGGAGCCGTAGCGGTAGGATATTTTATTTTTGGGCCGTATCTTGGTTTTTAGGGGGCTTAAACTTTTGCGCCGTTTACGACGTTTTTTTCTTACGGGGATTATTGTTACCCTGCCAGCAGCAGCAACTATTTACCTGCTCTGGGTAGTTTTCAATTTTCTGGATCGCCTGGTCGGTAATGCCATTAATCTGCTGTTAGGCTGGCGAATCCCTGGGCTGGGCCTGGCGGTAATGCTGGTAATCGTTCTGGCAGCTGGCGTCCTGACAACAAATATTGTGGGCCGCTTTTTTTTAAACCTGTGGGACAACCTGATGTACCGCATCCCTTTAGTAAACTCAGTTTACCGAACATTGAAACAAATGGTTGAAACTTTCTGGCGGGACGATAAAAAAGCTTTCAAACAGGTAGTAATGATTGAGTACCCGCGCCGGGGTATTTATTCTCTGGGTTTCCTGGTCGGGCCGGTCGCTGCGGAGATCAATATGCGGGCAGCCCGGGACATGCTAGCTGTCTTTGTGCCTACTACCCCTAATCCTACCTCCGGATTTTTATTGATGCTCCCGATTGAAGATGTTACCTTGCTGGATATGCAGGTGGAGGATGCACTCAAATATATTGTTTCAGCCGGGGTAGTAGGCCCGGGGAACGAGCCGGAAGTTTACCCTAAAAGCGGTTGGAAAGATGCTGTCAAGGGATTTGCTGGTACCAGGTTTAACTTAAGCCAGCGTGACAGGAGA
>JAAYGJ010000113.1 GCA_012727745.1 Clostridia bacterium
GGAGGGTGAAAGATGCAACAAGATGGAAAAACCGTCAGACAATGGCGAGTAGGGTCGTTTTCAATGGCATTAGCTTTAATTTTCTTTGGTGTGGTTACCTTGGTGTACCGGCAAGAGCCCCATCTTGTCCCCCAATTAATACTTAACTGGTGGCCGCTTGTACTGATATTGTTGGGCATAGAAGTTCTCCTGGCCGGTTATTTTTGTCGGGAAGAGGTGCCAAGGATAAAATATGATTTCTTAGCTTTAATCTTTGTTTTCGTTATCGGAGTTGCCAGTTTGGGACTTTATGTTTTCAACAGCAGCGGTTTTGCAGCCAGGCTGATCCAGGCCCTGGGGGCAGTAAGCTTTACAGTTGATCTGCCGGAAAAAAGAGTGGCTGTACCGGAAGAGGTGCAGAAAATCATCGTCCAGGGAGCTGGAGGCGGGTGGCACAACTTGCAGTTACGTGGCGGCAAATCTGAGGGCCAACTGGTATATTTTGGCCAGGCGCTGGTTACAACTAGCTCTGAAGCGGAAGCAAAAGAATTTGCGCATAACGCCGGTCTATTTAGCCGTCAAGTCGGCGATACCCTGTTCTTGGAACTGAGGGGAGTACCCTTAAGCCATGGATTTGGCCCTTCAGCTAGAGTACTAGTAGGCACCCTAATTCTTCCTGCCGGGCTGGAAGTAGAGGTGGCTGGCGCTGAGAACTGGGTAGAGTTGGAAGTGATTATGGAACAGATGGAGGCAGAGTGGAATATAAGCAACTCGGGCTCCATCAGGGTGACTTTAGACCGGGGCATTAACGCCCAAATTGAGGCTTATTCCCGCGCAGCAGATTTGTTACAAGGGAATGTTGAATGGGAGATTAAAAATGGGGCAGCTGCTCCAACCCATGAGCTCGCGAACAAACCCTCCGAGCAGGAATTAGCGGTGATTTCATATAGTCAGGCGGAGCCGGAAATAATGGCCCGGGCTACTATCGGCGAAGGTGGACCGCTGTTAAGGCTATCATCGCGAGATGCAATCATAATAAATGTCCGTTGAAACAGCTAAAGCCACCTGGTAGCTAATGGGGTATTATATTACTTTTGTTTTATGTTGACGTTCTGCCGGCAGTTGTTGCTGTTAATCTTTTTCAACAGCGGGACTTATCTTGTGGGTCTCTCTGCTGCCAAGCAAACCTTGGACAAAATATCTCCTCTCTGGTAAATTAGAGGGGAGAATTTTTAATGTTTCTAAGGGGGACTGGCGATTGAGCTTATTTAACAAGCTGAAAGAAAGTTTAAGTAAGACCAGGCAAAATTTAAGCCAGCGGGTTGGTGCTTTGTTGACAGGTAGCAGCCAGTTGGACGCTTCGTTCTTCGAAGAACTGGAAGAAATACTGCTGACTGCTGATGTAGGAGCGCGAACCAGTATGGAACTAGTGGAACGTTTGCAGCAGGAAGTAAAAACCAGGAGAATAACTGAGCCGGCGGCAGTAGCCGGCCTGCTGCAGGAAGAAGTTAGCCGCCTGCTGGGCGAAGAGGGGCGGCTGTGCTGGTCGCCAACGCCGCCTACGGTAATTCTGGTGGTGGGGGTTAACGGTGTCGGTAAGACCACAACTATCGGCAAGCTCGCCTACCGCCTGCATCGGGAAGGCAAAAAGGTAATCCTGGCAGCAGGGGATACCTTCCGGGCGGCAGCCGGGGAACAACTGGCAGTCTGGGCTGAGCGGGCGGGAGCGGGGTTAATCCGCCACCAGGCCGGTGCTGACCCGGGGGCAGTGGTTTATGATGCTCTCCAGGCGGCCCGTAACCGCAGAACTGATGTGGTACTGGTCGATACAGCCGGACGTCTGCAAACCAAAGTAAACTTAATGGAAGAATTGAAGAAAGTCCGGCGGGTAATAGAGCGGGAAGTTCCCGGCGCACCCCACGAAGTTTTGCTGGTGCTGGACGCAACTTCCGGGCAAAATGCCCTTTCCCAGGCCAAGCTTTTTCATGAGGCGGTGGGAGTTACCGGTATTGCCCTGACCAAATTGGACGGTACTGCCAAGGGCGGAGTTGTGTTGGCTATTGGCAATGAGATGGGTTTGCCTGTAAAACTGGTCGGCCTGGGCGAAGGAGTAGATGACTTAAAGGAGTTCCAACCCCGGGATTTTGCGGCTGCCTTATTTAGCGATTTAAGCTCCATTTAAAAGGAAAACTGTTCTTGAGGGCAAGCGGCATATTACTTCTTTATCTTACTTCTTTACGTTTACGGGGGTATAGCTATGGCGAAATATTTAATTAAAGGATGTGCCGTTATCCCAATAAGCGGGCCGGTAATTGAAAACGGCGCTATTGCTATTAGTGACGACCGTTTGGAATATGTTGGTTCGCTGGCAGAACTGCCACCGGATTGGCAGCAACAGGAAACTATTGCTGCGGCGGATATGATAGCCCTGCCCGGCCTGGTTAACAGCCATACCCATGCCGGTATGACGCTGCTTCGCAGTTATGCCGATGACCTACCGCTCCAACAGTGGTTGGAAGAGAAAATCTGGCCCCGGGAAGATCAGCTGGAACGAGAGGATATATACTGGGGTACCAAGTTGGCATTGCTGGAAATGATACGCTCAGGCACTACTACCTTTGCCGATATGTATTTTCATATGGACAGTGTAGCTGAGGCAGTGGTTGCAGCAGGCTTAAGGGCCTCTCTCAGCCAGGGTCTTATCGGCCTGCAGGATGACAGCAAAGAGCGTTTAGCAACCGGCATCAGCCTGGTTAAGGAATGGCAGGGCGCCGGCGACGGACGTATAACTACCATGCTAGGTCCTCATGCCCCCTATACTTGTACACCACAGTACCTTCAGAAAGTTGTCGATGCTGCCGCTGCACTGAACGTTGGTTTACATATTCACCTGGCAGAAACCCAGGAAGAGGTAGCCAATGTTAGCAAATTATACGGGGCTACGCCGGTTGTTCTGGTAGATCAACTGGGCTTGTTTGAGTTGCCGGTGTTGGCGGCCCACTGCGTCCACCTAACCTCGGAGGAGATTGCTATCCTGGCGCTTAAAAAGGTGGGAGTTGCCCATTGCCCGGAAAGCAACCTGAAACTGGCCAGCGGTGTAGCACCGGTTCCGGCAATGCTGGCAGCAGGTGTACGGGTGGCAATTGGCACCGATAGCGCCGCCAGTAATAACAACCTGGATATGGTGGCGGAAATGCGGACGGCAGCTTTGCTGGCCAAAGGGGTTAGTACTGATCCTACTACGGTGCCGGCTTCCCAGGCACTTACAATGGCCACTTTGCATGGAGCTATGGCCTTAGGTTTGGACAGGGAAATTGGTACCCTGGAGGCAGGCAAAAAGGCTGACCTAATTCTGATTAAACGGCGGCAACCTCATTTAATGCCCTGCCATGATTTAGAAGCTAATCTGGTCTATGCAGCCCGGGGCAGCGATGTGGATACGGTAATTGTCAACGGAAAAATTTTAATGGCCGGCGGGGATTTTAAGACTCTGGATGCTGAAAAAATTTATGCCGAGGTAGATAAAAGGATTAAAAAGTTTTATAACTAACAGGGCTGGAACAGAGAGCAGAGTACATTGTGGGGGTGGAACAATGGAATACCGACAGCTGGGGCAAACCGGAATGAGGGTTTCTGAACTTTGTTTCGGCGCTTTGCCGATAGGCCCGCGGCAGAAAAATCTCCCAGTTGATACCTGCGCCGGCATTATCAAAAGGGCTCTGTCTGCAGGGGTTAATTTTATAGATACAGCCCAGTCGTATGAGACTTACGAGCCTATCCGCAGGGCTGTCCAGGATTATGGCCGCGAAGTTATCATTGCTACTAAATCGATGGCAAAAACTTATGAAGAGATGGAACGGGCTATTACCGAAGCCCGGGAACAGCTTGAGGCAGATTATATTCATATCTTTCACCTGCACGCTGCCCGGGCGACGGAACAGGTATTTAGCGAAAGAGCAGGGGCGTTGCGCTGCTTGGTGGAGGCCAGAGAAAAGGGGATTATTGGAGCAGTCGGTCTGGCTACTCACAGCGTGGCAGCAGTTAAAAAAGCAGCGACTATGAAAGAAATAGACGTCATTTTTCCCCTTTTGAACATGAAAGGCATGGGCATTGTTGACGGTACCCGTGAGGAAATGCTGGCTGCTGTCTACGAAGCTGTAGCTGCCGGCAAAGGCGTTTACCTGATGAAGGCCCTGGCAGGGGGAAACTTATTGGACTGCTACCAGGAAGCCATGAACTTTGTTCGCCGAGTGCCGGGGATTGCTGCCATAGCCGTGGGGATGGTCAGCGAGGCTGAAGTGGACTATAATTTGCGTTTTTTCAATAATACTGCAGTGGGAGAAATACAGCGCAGCAACAAAGAATTTAGGATAGTGGAGAGTATTTGCAAAGGCGACGGTGTCTGTCAGGATGCCTGTGCCAATGGGGCTATTACTGTAGTTGATGGTAAAGCTCGGATTAATGCCGGCAAATGTATTCTATGTGGCTATTGTACTGAAGTCTGTCCTCAATTTGCTATCCGGCTGGTCTAACTGTCAAAGTAATTACCTTGACAGGGTCGGAAAAGATATCTATAATCTTGTTGGTGGTAGTGATGCTTGACCAATTGGCCCGGGTAGCTCGCCTTTATGATTTTTATGGCCCACTTCTTACCAGCAAACAAAGACGCTGGTTGGAGCTCCATTATCATTACGATTATTCGCTGGGAGAGATAGCCAGGGAAGTGGGCATCAGCCGGCAGGCAGTCAATGATGGCTTAAGGAGGGCTATTAAATCTCTAGAGGAATATGAGGCCTCCCTGGGGTTTGTGCAGCGGGATCTGACCATGCGCAAACAACTAACGCGGGCAAAAGATTATATAGCTAACTACCTCAGCAAAGGCTGTGAGGACGATTTACACCGAGCTCTGGGTCTATTGCAGCAATTATTGATGTTGCCAGAGGGTAGCGTTCCTTGCCAGGGCCAAAGTGCAGCAGCAGAAAAGGAACAGCGAACCCACCCGTAGTTGCTCGCCGTTTCAGATGCCGGAAACAATTATTAACAGCAGGGGGGTGTAAAAGAAATGGCTGTCTTTGCTTCCCTGGCGGAAAAATTACAGGATACCTTTAAGAAATTAAGGGGCAAAGGAAAACTAAATGAGGCAGACGTTAACCAGGCTATGCGGGAGATACGTCTGGCCTTATTGGAAGCTGACGTAAATTTTAAGGTTGTTAAAGACTTTATTAGTCGGGTTAAAGAAAGAGCTGTCGGGCAGGAAGTAATGGCCAGCCTGACACCCGGGCAGCAGGTAGTTAAGATTGTCCACGAAGAACTAACAGCTCTAATGGGTGGCAGCGAAAGTAAGCTTAATTGGTCCAGCCAGCCGCCGACAATTATTATGCTGGTCGGTTTGCAGGGTTCCGGCAAGACGACTACTGCGGCCAAGCTGGCGCGTCGTGTTTTACAACAGGGGAGGCGCCCTTTGCTGGTGGCTGCTGACGTTTACCGCCCGGCGGCGATTAAGCAACTGCAGATCCTGGGAGAAGGGCTAAAGGTTCCTGTATTCAGTATGGGCACGACTGCTCGCCCGTTAGACATTGCCCGGGCTGCGTTGGAACATGCGGCCAGACACGGCAATAATACTATTATTGTGGATACGGCCGGGCGTTTGCATATCGACGAAGAAATGATGGCCGAGCTGGCCGGGCTAAAAGAGGTGCTTAAACCTCACGAAATTCTGCTGGTGGTTGATGCCATGACCGGCCAGGATGCCGTTCAGGTAGCGGGCAGTTTTCACCAGCAGCTGGGCTTGACCGGGGTAATCCTTACTAAACTTGACGGCGATACCCGTGGCGGGGCAGCCCTTTCGGTACGGGCTGTTACCGGCTGTCCTATTAAGTATATCGGGGTAGGAGAAAAAACCGACGCTCTGGAGACTTTTCACCCGGACCGTTTGGCTTCTCGTATCCTGGGTATGGGTGATGTTTTGAGCCTAATTGAAAAGGCTCAAGAAAATCTTGATGTGGAACAGGCTAAAGAACTACAGAAAAAAATTCGCCAACAGGAGTTTACCCTGGAAGATTTCCTGGTGCAAATGAAACAAATGAAGAAGATGGGTCCCCTGGAAGAATTGATAAATCTGATGCCAGGGGCCGGCAAAATGAAACAGCTCAAAAACTTGAAAATAGATCCTAAAGAAATGTTGCATGTTGAGGCGATTATCCAGTCTATGACACCCGAGGAAAGACGCAATCCCTCTATTTTGAATGGCAGCCGTAAGCGTCGGATTGCTGCGGGCAGCGGTACCCGGGTCCAGGAAGTTAACCGGTTGCTGCGCCAGTTCGAAGACGCTAAAAAAATAATGCAACTGTTCAGTGAAGGCGGCGGCAAGAAAAAGAAGATTAGAGGCCGCAACCTCTTTCCCTTTTAGGAGGTGAAAAATATGGCAACAAAAATTCGTTTAAAAAGGATAGGTGCTAAGAAAGCCCCTTTCTATCGCCTGGTAGTAGCTGATTCCCGCTCACCCCGTGACGGCAGGTTTCTTGAAGAAATAGGGTATTACAACCCGCTGGCACAGCCTGTTGAGATTAAGGTTGATGAAGAAAAAGCGTTACGGTGGCTGAATACCGGTGCCCAACCCTCGGAAACAGTGCGAGTCCTGTTTAAAAAAGCCGGCGTTTGGCAGAAGTATGTTGCTTCCAGGGAAGCCAGATAAGGGGGTAAAGCAATGAAAGAATTATTATTGACCCTGGCCCAGGCTCTGGTGGATTACCCTGAACAGGTCAGCGTTAACCAGATAGAAGGGGAAAAATCTATTATCCTTGAATTAAAGGTAGCTCCAGAAGATATGGGCAAGATAATCGGCAAACAGGGACGTATCGCCCGTGCCGTTCGTACCCTGGTCAAGGCCGCAGCTGCACATCAGGGTAAGCGGGTGGTTGTAGAGATTATCCAGTAATGATGACTAAGGAAAGAATTGTTGTAGGGCGGATTGCCGCTCCTCATGGGATCCGGGGTGAATTGAAAGTTATTCCCCTGACAGATTTCCCCCAAAGATTCCGCCCTGGTACCAGACTGTTTATCCAGCAGGGCGAAAAAACTATCCCAACCAAGGTCACTAGAGCCAGACACACAGGCAGCCATATTATCCTGAAACTGGCTGAAATAAATGATGCAAACCAGGCTGAGGCTGTACAGGGTGCAGTTCTCCAGGTAGAACCCTGGGAGGTGGAACCTCTCCCAGAAGGTCACTATTATCATTTCCAGCTTATCGGCAGCCAGGTATTTACGGTTGCGAAGGATTATCTGGGAAACTTAACTGATATTCTAACTACTGGGGCCAATGATGTTTACGTTGTCCGGAACGAAGACGGCAGAGAGATACTTATTCCTGCACTAAAGTCGGTTGTGCGACGGGTTGACCTGGCTAAAAAAGAACTGTATGTTGAATTACCACCGGGTTTACTTGATTAGGAGGCTGTGTATTTGAGGGTAGATGTCCTGACAATTTTCCCCGAAATGTTTACTGGCTTTCTTAATACCAGTATCATCAGACGGGCAAGGGAGCAGGACCTTTTAAAGATTAACCTGATAGATATCCGAGCCTATGCCACCAATAAACACCGCCGCGTGGATGACTATCCCTTTGGCGGCGGTCCGGGGATGGTAATGCAGGCGGAACCCATTATACTAGCCCTGGAGGCTTTAGCAGGCGGCAGGTTACCAGACCTGCCTGTTATCCTCCTATCTCCTCAGGGAGAAGTTTTCCGCCAGGAACTGGCTGCCGAGCTAGCCGGGCTGGAACGGATGATTCTGATCTGTGGTCATTATGAAGGTGTTGATGAAAGAGTCAGACAACTTGTTGTGACTCGGGAAATATCGATTGGTGATTATGTACTGACTGGCGGGGAACTACCGGCGATGGTAGTTATTGACGCTGTTGCCCGGTTGCTGCCGGGTGTCTTGGGCGCACCTCAAAGCGCAAAGGAAGATTCCTTTTCGATGGGTTTACTGGAATATCCCCAGTACAC